>JAJRTI010000127.1 GCA_024278415.1 Planctomycetota bacterium
AACGCCTCGCCGCGGCCCGTACGCCGCAAACCAAACGCCCGTAACGCCTCGTCCCGATGGCGCGCTGTGCAGAGAGCCTACGCAACTTCTTGTTTTTCGTCGAGGTTCCGAAAGTTTAGGGCACTAAAGCAGCGTTCCCGCACATGCGGGAACGCGCTGTACATGGGCTGCGGCGCAGCCGCCTCTTCGTCAAAGCAATGTCTTGGAGGAAGCATAGGCCCTTACCAGTTTTCGAACGACAACACGTTGTCGATGCGCTCTGTTGTGCGCCGGCCCGGCCGCGCGTTAGTGCCTTCACCATCAACAACCGCGACGAAAAACAAGAAAAGGGTACCGTCCACAGATCACACAGATGGGGTAGGCGGTCGTCTCCTCTGATCTGAGCCATCTGTACTACTAACGTTGAAGATGTTGAGAGTTCTCTGCATTTTTCATAGGTCGGCTGCATAAGTTCCGTGGGAAAGACTTCTTAGCGGCCGCTTGCATGCGGGGGGCTGATACCGAGAGGCCAAGAGATGCCGCGAATGCCACTGGGCTGGCCCAGTGGATCGTTAGGTGGCCTGCCGCGCCAGCGTGAGGCTCCACGGGACAAGCCCGTGGCATCTCCAGAGGCCTTGTGTGCTCGTTGTAGAGGGGCAGCATGAACACCCACAGGGCAAGCCTGTGGTATCCCGCTGATGTGTGCCTCTGCATCCGTGGGTACGCCCTGCCATCCGTGGGTACGCCCTGCCATCCGTGGGATCCATCTGCCCATTGAGTTGCGGCCAAAGGCCGCGCTAGGGGTATCTGTGGACATCTGTGTAATCTGTACGAACTGTGGATGACGCGAGAGTTGGATTGCGGGCAAAGCGCGCCTTGTCTGGCAGCGCGTAGCGCTGTCGCTGTTCGGAGTCCCGCCTTTTGGCGGCCTGCTCCCCCGGCTACGGATCGCCTAAAGGCGGGAATCCAAACAACCAGAACGAGACGAGGCGTGCGGCTCATGCAAGAGCCACACGCCTCGGTATGCTAAATCACCAGTCCGCCTGTGTCTGGGAGGTTGCCTGAAGGTGTCCGCCGTGCGCCTTGACCAGGCCGTCGGCGCCGCCCCTGCGCTTCCTTCGAAACGGGCCAGTGTGAGTTTTCAGCCTCGTGACAACTCCAACACGGGTAGACGCGAGGAGATTCACATAGACACTTGACACATGTCACAGTTCGTGTCGTCGTTGCCACGAAGGCCTTTATTGAGCCGGCAACGCGCCGCGTCGCGTCACGTCGCCGACTCGGATGGGGACTTAGCAGCACGCGTGCCAAAGCCTGCGTCCACGCTAGCCGCGGCGCCCCCTCGCACGTAACCCCTTCCCTCAAACTCCTTACGACTCGCGCCCTTTCTTGCGGCATGGGCCCCGTCGCACCGTGCCGACATACCCCCGCGCTTGGGTCATGGAGAAACCCGTCTATCGGTGCGCGATAGTCGCCACTGTAAGGCGAGGCGGCAGCCAAGCTCTCTCGCCCAAATAGCCGCAGTCATGGCTTCACAGCCATGATGCAAGCCCCGGCCGTGCAGAGGTCTTCGTCGGTCAAGTGCTGGAAGCGAGGCGCAAGGTCAGACCGTGACACCGTCTCGGCCTCCTTGCGGTCCACATCCACGACGCGGAATCCCGCCTGCTCGATCGCGGCCACGTGGCCCGAGTGGGGCAGACGGCTGATCAGAAAGCGCCGCCGGCCGCGGGCCAGCTTCCACTGCCACTCAGGGATGATCCAGTGCCCGGCCCAATCGCGGGTGAGTTGGTGCGACTTGTAGTCGATCACGTGGGACATGAGCCCCCCAGGCCGCAGCCACGTCCACATCTGCTCGTACAGCGTTTGAATCTCGTCCACGTGCTCCAGCACCGCGTGCGAGAACACCAGGTCTAAGCTCTCAGCCGCAGGCGTCCCCGTCCCTTGCCATGGCGCGACGTACGTGACGCCAGGGCCATCGCCCGTCGGGTCGCCCGCCATAAGCGAGCGCCGAATGGCCTCGATTCGTTCCTCACGAAGCGTCGCCTCGATTGTCTCGTCCGTGAGGATGTCATGGGGAAACTCATAGGACTCCAGCGTAGGCATCGACCCTGGCATCTCTTCGTTGTCCGGTAGGGGAGCCCGTTGCCGGAACAGCTCCACCAACTGGTCCAGCACCGCCGCGTTGCGATCCGCGTCCGACCACCGCTTGAGGTCGAGCGCGTAGTAATGGTCGGCGCCGCAGAGCAACGCGGCGATGCCCATGCCCAGCGAGTCGCCCGGCCCGATCTCGGCCACGTCGGCCACGCGGCTCAAAAGCCCCGTACGATGCAGCCGGATGAACGCGCGCAACCACATGGAGTAGCAATACCGCGGGCACACGGACCCGCTCGCTCGGTGGAGGGTTAGCCGCGTCGCAAAGGGCGCGAACGAGGCCAACCCCCTCAGCAACATCTTGATCTTCACTTGCGGCACAGCGATCCCTCGCGAATCCGACTCTAGCGCACGACCTGAAAGCGAAACAACCCTTGGCCTCCGACCGACACGGCCAGGCCATTGCCGACGCGGCCCAAACCAACCAGGGCGTGGATCGCCCCGCCCACCCGACGCCGGGCAACGATCCGGCCCCGAGCGTCTAGCGCGGCCAGTATCCCATTCTGGAGCCCGACGATCAATCGCCCCCCCAACGCCGCCATGTGCATAACGGGCGCGCCGCAGTCCCGACGCCATAGGATGCGGCCCTCCGCGTCGAACAGATAGACATTGAAGTTCAGCGACGCCGCGGCAAGCTCGACCTTCCCATCACCGTCCAAGTCCACGAACCGAACGCTCGTGATCTCGTCGCCCGTGTCGAAGGTCCAGAGTTGCTTGCCCTTGTCATTCGCGACGTAGATCATGCCATTGGCCGAGCCGAACGCGACATCGAGCTTGCCGTCGCCCTCGAAGTCGCCCACCGCGACGCAGTTCATGCCCGGCCCCCCGCGCTGGACCCAACGTCGCTTGCCGTCGTACCCGATGACGGTCGAGTAGTAGTATTCCGTGCATGCCACGATCTCCTGCTTGCCGTCGCCATCGAGGTCCGC
>JAJRTI010000128.1 GCA_024278415.1 Planctomycetota bacterium
CTCGGGGTGCAGGCGTGGACCTTCCGCAAGCTCACGTTCTTCGAGACCATCGACACCGCGGCCGAACTGGGGCTTAAATACATCGAAGCCTACCCCGGCCAAAAGATCGGCGGAGACATCCAAGGCACGACCCACTTCCGCATGCCCGAGGAGACGCGGCAGAAGATCAAGGCCAAGCTCGACGCGGCCGGAGTGAAGTGGGTCTGCTACGGCGTCGTGCGGGCCCGCGGGGAGAAGGGCTGGCGCCGGCTCTTCGAGTTCGCCAAAGACATGGGCATCGAGACCATCACGTCGGAACCCGGCGAGCAGGAGCTGGACCTCGTGGAGAAGCTCTGCGATGAGTTCGGCATCAACGTGGCCATCCACAACCATCCCAAGCCGTCGCACTACTGGAACCCGGAGACCGTGTTGAAGGCTTGCAAGGGGCGGAGCAAGCGCGTGGGCGCGTGCGCGGACACGGGCCATTGGGCGCGGTCAGGGCTCGACCCAGTCGCGTGCCTCAAGAAGCTCGAAGGCCGCGTCATCAGCCTGCACTTCAAGGACCTGAACAAAAAGGGCCGGGGCGCGCACGACGTGCCCTGGGGCACGGGCGTGTGCAATGCATCCGGCATGCTCGCAGAACTAAAGCGCCAGGGCTTCAAGGGCGTGTTCTCCATCGAGTACGAGCGCCAGACCCCGCAACTCAAGCAGAACGTAGCCAAGTGCATCGAGTGGTTCCGTCGCGAGGCCCCCAAGGCCGAGTAGGCGCCCCGTAGCCGAAGCCGCCAGGCCTTGGCCCGCCCGCCCATCCGAGATTCCATGCCAGGAACGCCGCACATGAAAACACGAACCATCCTCTTCGACCTCGACGACACCCTCATGCCCGAGATGGCTTCAGAGGAGGCGGCCATGGCCGCGGCCTGCGCGTTTGCGCAGGACCGATGCGGCGTGGCGCCGGACGCGCTGATGAAGGCACTGGAGCGCCGCGCAGAGGAAGAGTGGGCCGCGTTCGAACCGTGCCGCTATGGCGACCACATTGGCATGGCGTGGTGGGAGGCCATGTGGGCCACGTTCGATGGGCCGGACGAGGAGTTGGCCAAGCTCAAGGAGTGGGCGCCAGGATACCGCCACCGGGCATGGACGCGGGCTTTGGCGGATCTGGGCGTGAACGATGAGGCGCTGGCGGACGACCTGCTGCGCAAGTATCAACAAGAGCGGCGCAATCGATTTGAGCCCCTTGATGACGCCGCGGAGGTTCTCGAAGACCTCAAGGCAGACTTCCAGCTTGGCTTGCTCACGAACGGCGCTCCGGACGTGCAGCGCGCCAAGCTCGAAGGCTCTGGATTGGCGGGCTACTTCGACGACGTCCTGGTGTGCGGAGACATCCGCGTCGGCAAGCCGGACCCGAAACCGTTCGCAGTGGTGCTGGAACGCATGGGTGCAGCGAGGGAGACATCCGTCATGGTCGGCAACAGCCTGACGAGCGCCGTGATGGGCGCGGCGAACGCGGGCGTGCGGTCGATCTGGCTGAACCTCGACGGCTCCTGGGAGCGGCCCGACCTGGACGTGGCCCCAGACGTGGAGATCAAGTCGCTGGGAGAGATCAGGCGCGTGCTGGAGTAGCGGAGGCGGAGGAAACGCCATCCGCCGTACGGCGGACGCGAAGACGTAGAGGCGCAAGGGGGGGGCTTGCTGCTCTTTACCCACATTTCAAGGACGGCTGCGGCGGGTGCCGGGGATCAGGAATCCCAACGGGATTCCGTCCTCCAGCCCAGGGTAGCGGCCTGCGGCCGCAACCCTGGGCTATCATACGGGACCCCCTTGGGGTCCGGGAGGCCGCACGAGAACGACCTCGCAAGAGTTTGGAGATGTGGGTAAAGAGCAGGGCGGACTTGTCCCCCTGTCATTCTGAGCCCTTCGGCTTCGCTCAGGAAAAGCAACGCGAAGAATCTCGACTGTGGGAAGCAGGAGATTCGTCGCTACGCTCGGAATGGCAGCAGTGGGGATTCGGCCTCAAGCTACAGGCCAGCGCTGTGCAATGTCCACCCCCACAGCGCTCAACCGGCTTGACATCCGCTTTGCCGGGCGCTTAGGTAGGGGCTCGCAACAAGGCCTCGCGACCCGCGTCCGCACCCGCTTGGAGGGATCGTCATGCACCGACTTATGGTTCTCACTATCCTGGCCGCATTGCCGGCGGCCCATGGACAAGACTACACCGTCTACCGGCTCTTCAGCACCGCGCCGGTGAAGCTCGTCGTGCCCGGCCGGCCGGGCGCACCCGCGTACTTGCAGGACGCGAAGGGCGAGTGGGTCGAGGTGAAGGCTGCCTCGGCGGGGGAGGGTGCGATCGCGGTGAGCGTTCGCCCAGACATGGTGAAAGACGGAGCGACCTCGATCGTGGTGAACAAGCCGGCGTGGGTCGAGCTGAATGACATGACTCCGCCTACGGTCACCGCGGTGGAGGTGAACGGCAAGGCTATCGACCTCGCCGCGGGCAAGCTGTCGAGCATCGCGCCGGGCGACGTGGTCATGATGAAGGTCGAGGACGAGCAGAACCGCATCGCTGCGGCGAAGTGCCGCGTGCTGTTCGATGGAAGCATTGTGGCCGGCGAGGTGCTGCGCGCCAAGGACAACCCCAAGCGCGGGAGCGTGTCTTTCACTGTGCCTAAGGACTGCAGCTTCGGCCCGCACAAACTCGTGCTGGAGGCTGACGACGAGGCGCCTGCGCAGAACGTGGCGAGACGCAAGATCGAGTTCGGCCTGTTCGGCGTAGAGATCGATGACGACGGCCGGTGGGTCAAGCTCAATACGTCGGAGTTCACTTACACGAGCAAGGGGGAGAAGGGCGCGTTGCTCGTGGCGCCGTTTGTCGGCAACCAGGAGATTCGCCTGGCGATTATCGGCAAGGGCGGGTTCCAGCACACGGAGGCGTTCATCACTCGGCCTGAGTTGGTCGTGAACGAGCCGGACCGCAAGGTCGTGCGCGTGCGGCCAGGGCTGTACCTTAACAAGGCGACTGAGCCATCGGACGACTGGGAGCTGACGCTGGACCTGGAAGTGCGCCGTGGCTTTCCTGGGCTGCTGGTCACGAGCGTTGCCACGACCACCATCGCACGAGCCAGAGGCTACCAGTTCTGGTCCGGGTTTCCCGCCGGCAGCTACTACATCGGGTCCGACGGCAAGCGCTACGAGTGGCACCCGCGCTATGCGGACATCAAGCCGCAGGGCTGGATCTACCTGCCGGCCGCACGGCGAGACGGGCGCGGCTACGGCGTCATCAGCAGCGGCATCCTCAGCGAGTACCTCGGCGACAGCCTGCTCATCTTTACCCGGCCCAAGAACATCATGAACATGAAGCCTGGCGACGCGATGCGCGTGAAGTTCGCGGTCGTGCCCGCGGCTGCGCCAGCCGAGGTCGGCCAACGGGCCGAGGAGATAGCGAGCTGGCTGGCGGAGTAGAGTCTTACTCTGAAAGTCGCGCGTGTCCTTTTAGTCGAACGCTGCGATGCTCCAGCCCGTGGCCGCCATTTCTGGCGCTGGGGCTCTGACCCAGCGCTCGTCCGCATTGAGGCGTCCTCGCCACACCAGGCCTCGGGGACGAGGCAAAGCGGTGGGGTTCGAGGTCAGAGCCCTCGAACCAGTTTGAGGCCGACGCAATGCCACTAACTTCGGGAACTCCGTCCGTAGAATCCACAATGCATTGGCCAGGGCAGACTCCGTGGCCAGCTTTAGCTGGCCTTTCTGAGTGCCACCAGATTCATCTGGTGGTGAGCATGGCACTCGATTCAACTCGATGAGGAGCCTGCTTCAGCAGGACTTCTCTTGCTGCGGCAAGCGAATCGAGAAGCCGCGCTCAAGCGCGCTCCAGCCAATGAAGCAAAGACTTGCTGTCCACCACGTGAACGTGGTGGCAAGGCAGATAGCCAGCTAAAGCTGGCTATGCTGGCTGAATCCCGGGACTCCAGCAGTACGGCTGAATAGTGCCCCCGCAGTTTTGAGCAAACCCCCATGCAGAAAGCCACGAAGAAGAAGCTCGTCCAACGTGTCGCTGCCGCGCACGCGAAAGCGGCCATCAAGCTGTCCGACGCGATGGCCGACCTCGCGGAGCCCGGCATGGAGGAGGTTGAGTCGTCGAGGCTCATGGCTCAGTTCCTCTCCGGGCGTGGCTTCGCGGTCGAGTGGCCGTTCAAGATCCTGCCGACCGCGTTCAAGGCCACCCGCGGCAAGGGCCGGCCGGAGATCGGCATTTTGGCCGAGTACGACGCGCTGCCCGACTGTGGCCCGAACGAGGGCGAGTGGGGACATGGCTGCGGCCACAACTTGCTCGGCGTCGGCTCCGCTCTGGGCGCGGTCGCGGCGGCGGACGCACTGGAGGAGCGACAGCTCAAGGGCAAGGTCGTGCTCTGGGGCTGCCCCGCGGAGGAGCTGCTCGCCGGCAAGGTCTTCATGGCGCGGGATGGCGCGTTTGTGGGCAACGACGCGATCCTCGGCTGGCATCCCGGCGGCAACAGCATAGGCCGGTTGGGAGGCTCCGCGCTCGACTCGCTGCTGTTCGAATTTTTCGGCAAGACCGCGCACGGCGCGAGCGCACACGCCGGCCGCAGCGCGCTCGATGGCGTGGTGCTCATGGACGTGGCCGCCAACTATCTGCGCGAGCACATCCCGGAGAACTGCCGCATCCACATGTGTATTCGCAACGCCGGCGACGCCCCCAACGTGGTGCCCGCGTACGCGAAGGTGTGGTACTACGTGCGCGGCAAGGACCGCAAACAGGTCGACGAGCTGCGCGAGCGGCTGATCAAATGCGCCAAGGGCGCGGCCATCGCCACCGAGACGAAGATGAAGTGGCGGCGACTGACCGGCTGCTACAGCCGGCTCAAAAACGACACGCTTGCCGACGCGATCCTGGACAACTTCCAGCTCCTTGGCCCGCCGAAGGCCACGACCAAAGACCGCAAGCTGGCGAAGAAGCTGGGCAAGAAGCCGGAGTTCGACGAAGAGATCTCGACCAAGCCCGGCGGGCTGGGCCGCGGCTCGAGCGACGAGGACAACGTGTCGTGGCTAGCCCCATTCGGCCGATTCGGCGTCGCTTGCTGCTGCAAAGGCACGGTTGGCCACCACCGCGACTTCGCGAGCCAAGTGAAGCACCCCTTCGCGCACCGCTCGGTCCAGCGCGCGGGGGAGATATTCGCCGCGACTGTGCTGGACCTATGCACGAACCGGAAGCTCCTATCGAAGGCTAAGGCGGAGTTCCGCAAGGGCACGAAGGGCTTCACGTACGACCCGCTTGTGAAGAAGAACCAGAAGCCGCCGACCGCCGCGCCGTAACCGCGCAACTACAGCGGCAGGAAATCATAGCGGCCTGACCAATCTTCGCTCTGCGTTGCCGCCCATACGAGGACAAGGTTTTCTATCGCCTCACCAACGGACACATTGCGTGGAATGAAGATCACGCCTGGCGTAGTGTGGCCGGCCTGGATTTCGTCGAACAAGTGACGCGTCATGGTGTTCACGTCCTGGGTCACCAACACGCGGGCGTGGTCTGCGGCCCACCGCAGGATGTGCAAGTCCGGCTGTGACCCGAGCCCCACGTCGTGGACCGTGACAACATCGATGCCTGGTTCTCGCCTCTTAAGCCCGCGCAGCAGCCGTTGATCCACGTCCTCATCGAACATGAATTGGACGGTGCTCATTGTACGCTAGCCTTCGCCGCCAAGAGCCTGCTGCGTAGATCGGAGTTTCGCTGGAGCGCCTCGCCCCGCAGATTGCTCGTCGCCCGATCTTGCTCCGCGAGTTCTGCGTCGATGGCTTCCCGGTTACCCAAATAATGGGTGATCGCTCCGTAGATGCTCTCTAAGGACAGCGATGGGTACGCGTCGCGTATAGCCTCCGGCGACTCACCTTCGACGAAGCACTTGACGATGGAGCCCAGCGTGATGCGTGAGCCTGCGACCACGAGCGTGCCTTGCTCATTGCGTGTGACGAAATCAGGCATGTGCTACCTCCCCGTGACACCGGGCATGCTGTAATAGACTACTTATGATTCGAGCATGATACCAGGATTCCGCCTCATGCGCTATGTTGGCTTTCAGGCGGCCTACGGCGTGGCGTTCCTTACTTGAGGCCCGCATCCATGTTCACTCGCGCTCTCCCACTATACACGTTCGCCTTGCTTGCGGCGATCGCTCCACCGGCCCATGCCGGCCAGCCCGCGCCCAAGCACGACATCGAGTTCGCGGCCGTCAAGCCGCTGGTCGCGCATAGCCGCGCGTGGGCGTTCAACGACTACTGGCGCACGCGGCAGATTGGGCCCAAGGAGTTCTACGTCGCCGGGCAGGGGCCCTACATGTGGCTGAACGACGCGGGCCTCGAAAAGCTCCGGCAAGTGGGCCTCCTCGGCCGCATCATCCCGGGGCACATGAATTTCAACTACATCAAGTACTACTTGCCCGAAGAGCGGGCGAAGCTCAAGCCGGACGCGCCCATGCGGCGCATGGTCGAGAGCATGCTCGACAACGGCTGGCCCATTCACACCATCTTCTACTCCCGCTTCCGCGGCAACCCGCCCCCGTCGCAGCGGCTCTTGGGCATCTTCGGCGACCAGTGGATTGGCGACGGCCAGCCGGAGACCGTGTACCGCCTCGAGCCGGTCTTCCACTATCTCAAGACCGGGAAGCGCTGGGTGGGCTCGTCGATGTATCTGTGGGATCCAGAGATCGCGGTCGAGTTCTTCAAGAACGATCTCGTGCCGCGGCTGGAGCGGGACTTGCCGTTCATTCGCGACCTGAAGCATCGCTACACGCGGCCGGAGTTGCGCCGCTTGTCGGACCTCTACTGCGAAGAGTTCTACCGGCCCGTGGGCCGCGCGCTCGTGTGGGGCATGTACGTGGGCCAGTACCACCTCGCGTCGCTCCCGCAGACGACCGCGGTGGGCGAAAAGGGCGCGGATGCGTTCGCCGCCGCGCGCCTGCGCGGCATGAACCGGCAGACCGGCGGAGGCAAGTTCCTCGCCGTCTGGCGCGGCCACGAGCCGACGGAGAAGTATGCGTATTTCAACCGCGCCTGGTACACCACCCGCGGCGACGAGTGGGGCCTGCCGCTGCCGCACATCTGGTACTACATCTTCCGGCCCTACTTCATCGGCGCCAACTACTACGTCAACGAGGGATTCCCCGGAAGCTGCATCCAGGACATCGAGGGCGACGGCCAATACGAGTTGTCCACGCTCGGCCGCATCATGAAGGCGCTGCTCGACTTCATCGACCGCCACCCGGACCGCGGCACGCCGTACACGCCGGTTGCGCTCATGCTCGACTACAACCGTTCGTTCCCCATGCGCGGGGTGACTTACTTCGGGTACAACCTGCCCAACGACGACGCGGACTTCTTCAACGAGGAGATGTTCAAGGCGATCTTCCCGGAGCATCGCCACGCGGTCGGCGTCGGCGGGTACTCGCGCACCGCGCCGCTGGGCGAAGTC
>JAJRTI010000129.1 GCA_024278415.1 Planctomycetota bacterium
ATCTTACTCTTAATCTTACTCTTTGTCCTACTCTCTCCGCCGTAAACGGAGAGAGTAAGACAAAGAGTAAGACGAGGAGTAAGACGAGGAGTAAGAATCGGGCGGCTCAGCGCCCCACGCCCCTACTCCACCGGCGCCCGGCCCTCGTTGCCCTGCCCCTCGTCCCAGATCAGCCCCTCTTGGAGGCGCCACTGCTCGTCGAAGTAGCCCGCGCAGATGTACTTGTTGTTGCCGTCGTCGTCCCGGCTGTCTCGGAACACGATAAAGTCCGGCACGTGGTCGAGCTTGTGGTTGATGGACAGATACTCCCCCCAAAACGTGCCCACGTTTAGCAGCACGTAGCGCTTCCGGTTCAGCGGGTTGGGGTAGATCATGAGCAGGCTGCCGTCGACGCGTGAGATACGCCGCTCCCCGACCACGAACTCGTCGGGCGTGATCTGGATCGGCAGCTTGTCCGCAATGCGCGCCACGACCGAGTTGCTGCGCGCGTCGCCGAAGAGGATCAAGTTGCTCTGTGCGATATCTTCGTCGGAGACCTCGTCGTCCGCCTTCATGGCCGCGCGGCCTTTGGCAAACTGAATCCACTCGCGGCCGGCCTTGAGCGCGGTGCGCACGTCGCGGGTGCTGCCGCCCTGTGTGCCGTAGACCATGAGGAACTTGGAGCAGTACGCGTCCCGCGCGGGGCCGCAGCTCCCGTGCGTCTTGAGCGTGTACGACTCGGGCCGGGGCAGGACCGTGATCCGCACGAGCCGGTCGTCGTCGAGTTCGTACTCCTTTGCCTTGCCATTCACGGCCACGGTCACCTGGTCTCGCGGGCCGACGAGGCCCTCGCCGAGCGTCAGAATGAGTTGCCCCACGTTCTGCGTCTTGGCCTCGACAGTGCCATCGCCGCGCACTTGCGCGTCTACAATGGCCGGCCGTCCCCACTCCTGGATGCGGCCGACACGTACCCAGTACGCGCGGTCGAAGTCGAGCGTGTACGTCTTGTACTTGACGCGCTTGGGCCAGGCCGGCGCGCGGCGCTGCCTCAACCACTCCATGAACGGCGGGTACATGAAGCAATCGCCCCAGATCCAGTGGTCGCCCTGATCGAACTCCTTGTACTCGACCGACTGGCCGAGCGACTTGAGGAGCTTCGACATGCCGCGCGACTGCGCGGGCTTCACCAAGTAGTCCTGCTTGCCGTGGAAGATAAACGCCGGCACGTTGTAGAGGTTCTGGGCGAGGGCTTGCGCGTAGTCGATGTCGGTCTGGATGCGTTTGAAGCCCACGTAGCGCTGCCGGTCGATCTCCTTCCACACGTAGTAGCTGTAGCGCCCGGCGATGGGCGCCATGCCGGCGAAGAGTTGCGGGTAGTGGCACGCAATCGTGTACGCGCCGGAGCCGCCCATGGACCCGCCCGACAGCACGACACGCGCGGCGTCGATCGGATAGTGCTTTTTCATCTCCGCGATCGCGTCGAGCACGTCCACCTCCCCCACGCCCATGAACTCGGTGTTGCTGCGGCCGAACGGGAGCACGGGGATCACGCCCAGCTCCTCGGCAAGCGTGTTGAGCTTGTCCGAGTACATGAACTCGATCCAATTCACTTTGTCGAGATAGCCCACGTATCCGTGAAGGAACACGAATAGGCCGTACTTGCCCGCCGGCTTGCGCTTCGGGATGTAGTAGATGTACGGCTGTGGCGAGCCGTCGATATCGGAATAGTACGCCTCCTCGATCAGCCCGGTGGCCGGCAGCCGCGGCGTTTGGCCCGCGGCCAGGCTATCGATGATGCCCCCGGCTTGGTCCAGCTCCCGCGCGACCATCTGGTCGCGGAACTCGCCGGCCCGGTAGCGCGTGAGCAGCATGCACGCCTTCTCGACGCGCAGCTCCGCGAGCGCGAGGAAGCGGTCTGCATCGCCGCCTTTGTGCGTGGCCACGTAGGCCTGCACCTCCCGGTGCACAGCTTTCAGCTTCTTGCCCGTCTTCTCTCCAGCCGCCTGCGCGGCCATGTCGACGTCGCCGTCCGAAGTGGGCGACAGGAGCATCTGCCTGGGGATGCGCAATGCGCCGGCCCGCGGCTGTCCTTGGGCCGCTGCGCTCCCCGCACACGCCAAAGCAATCAACACGAGCAGGCAGAGGGCGTGCCGGCTGGGCCTTGTGGCATACTGCCGCCATAGAGAGGCCAACGGCTGATCTCGGGGCACGGTTGATACGTGGGTTCGGCTTGGCTGCACGCTTTTCGCCTTTCTGTGAGGCTAATCCTCGCACTTGCTGCCTACCCCACACGCGCTTGCGGAAGCCCCAGGAGCGATCTTCGCACCCGTTCCAAGGCAAGGGCCGCAACTCCGTGCGCACTGTAAGCTGGCGAAGCCATCGTACAGCGCGGTTCACAGGGTGTCAATTCTCGGTCGGGCAGGAGGTGCGAAAGACTTCAGGCCGGCTCGTCGATTCGCCGTCACATCATGCCGTTGGCATTGGGCGCGTTCGTAGTGGCGACCGTCCGGGCGCCCCTGGCTTTCGTGCTGCGGCAGAAGGAGGCCCTGACGGGCCTCACTACGAACGAGTTCCGGATTGGGGTCACCCATTAAGGCCCTGTCAAGAGAAAAAGCATCTCCAACGGCAGAATCTTCAGGTCGGATTCTTCGTCTGCGTCTTGAGTGACGACCCGGCATCGCGGCCGATTCGTCGGACTCGCGCGCACACACACACACACTCAGTGGCTGTCGGCGTGCATTCCTTCGACCTCACG
>JAJRTI010000130.1 GCA_024278415.1 Planctomycetota bacterium
CCTTCGGGCTGCGGTGTCCGCGAGGGGTTGCACGCAGGCGAAGAGCCGGGACGTTTGTTGTGAACCTGCCTGAATCCACTTCGAAACTGAAACTCCAGAATGCAACGCGTTGGGATACGTACAATCAGACCTACACCCAAAGTTTAGCATATGGCATGCGCACTTCAACGAAAAGGCGCCTGTGCTTCCTCAGTCCCGATTCCCTCGCGGAAGGAGATGGATCCATGTCTGACGAACAGCCCTCCGAGGCCCAACCCAACAACGCCGGCATGAAGAAGCTTACGTCCATGCTTGCGATCATCATCGTGCTTGAGGCCATCATCGCGATGGTATGCATGGGCATGTATCTGAACCTCAAGCACATGCAGGGCGACGTGGCGAAGATGGCGGTGCTGGCCGAGCGCCAACTCTCGGAACTGCCCGTGTCAAAGTAGCCGCTCGCTCCGCGTGCCCCGCTGTCAGTTTGGCAAGGGGAAGCGACGCAAGGGCTCTTATCGCCTGCCACATTGGCAGGACTGCTGGGCCTCCTTGCCGACTATGCGCGGCCATCTTCGGGCCGTAAGAGCAAGCTCTGCCAAATCTTAGGGGGACGATCCGCCTCGCTTTCTCGGCATCAAGCCTTTGGCACTTCCATTGCGATAGGGCAATGCCCAAGGTCCGGTCTTGCCGCGAGCGCGGCGGGGCTTAGGGCCGTGCGGTTGACTGACACTGCGCACTCAATTCTTTCACCCGTTGTCTTTGGGAGGTTAGCGAATGGCCGCTAAGAAGATTCTTTACGATCAGGACGCCCGCGAGTCCATCAAGGCCGGCGTGGAAAAGCTGGCGCAAGCCGTCAAAGTGACACTCGGCCCCAAGGGCCGCAACGTGATCCTCCAGAAGAGCTTCGGCTCTCCCACCGTGACCAAGGACGGGGTCTCGGTCGCCAAGGAGATCGAACTCGAAGACAAGCACGAGAACATCGGTGCACGCATGGTGCGCGAGGTCGCATCCAAGACCAGCGACGTGGCCGGCGACGGCACCACGACCGCGACGGTGCTTGCGGAAGCCCTCTTTGTCGAAGGCCTCAAGAACGTCGTGGCGGGCTCGAACAGCATGTCGCTCAAGCGCGGCATCGACAAAGGCGTGGCCGCAGTGGTCGGCCAGCTTGCCAAGATGAGCAAGTCGGTGAAGGACAAGAGCGAGATCGCACAGGTCGGCGCGGTCGCGTCGAACAACGACCCCCAGATCGGCGAGATGATCGCCGAGGCCATGGAGAAGGTCGGCAAGGACGGCGTGATCACCGTCGAAGAAGGCAAGGGCCTCGAGACGGAAGTCGAGTGGGTGGAAGGCCTCCAGTTCGACAAGGGCTACCTCTCGCCCTACTTCGTGACGACCCCCGACACGATGGAGGCGGAACTGGAGGATGCCTACATCCTCATCTACGAAAAGAAGCTCTCCAGCGCGAAGGATTTGGTCCCGGTGCTCGAGAAGACCGCGGGCGCAGGCAAGCCGCTCATGGTGATCGCGGAAGACATCGAGGGCGAAGCGCTCGCCACGCTCGTGGTGAACAAGCTGCGCGGCACGCTGAAGGTGTGCGCGGCTAAGGCCCCGGGGTACGGCGACCGGCGCAAGGCCATGCTCGAAGACATCGCGATCCTCACCGGCGGCCAAGCCATCTTCGAGGACCTGGGCATCAAGCTCGACAGCGTCACGCTTGACCAACTTGGCCGCGCGAAGCGTATCGTAGTAGACAAGGACAACACGACCATCGTCGAGGGCGCCGGCACGACCAAGGCGATCCAAGGCCGCATCGCCCAGATCCGCCAGCAAATCGAGACTACCACCTCCGACTACGACCGGGAGAAGCTCGAAGAGCGGCTCGCCAAGCTCGCGGGCGGCGTGGCCCAGATCAACGTCGGCGCCGCGACGGAAGCCGAGATGAAAGAGAAGAAGGCACGCGTCGAGGACGCGCTCCACGCCACCCGCGCTGCGGTCGAGGAAGGCATCGTCGCTGGCGGCGGCGTCGCCCTCATCCGTTCGCTCGGCGCACTGAAGAACGTCGAGGCGAGTGGCGACGAGGCGATCGGGGTGGACATCCTCCGCCGCGCGCTCGAAGCTCCACTCTCCAACATCGCCGCAAACGCCGGCCAGCATGGCCCGCTGGTGGTGCAAAAGGTCAAGGAGTTGAAGGCCGCCGAAGGCTACAACGCCGCGACCGGCGAGTATACGGACTTGGTGAAGGCCGGCATCATCGACCCCACCAAGGTCGTGCGCACCGCGCTCCAGAACGCGGCCAGCGTCGCCACGCTCCTGCTGACGACCGAAGCCGTGGTCGGCGAGTTGCCAGAGAAGCCGGCCCCGGCAATGCCCGGCGGCGGCATGGACGACATGTACTAGCAGAGACCGCATCGCCGCCTGCAAAGCCCCCCGCGGGCGTTGCAGCGGCGATGGCCAACAAGTAACATAAAGCCGCATGCCTTCGAATCGGGGGGATGCGGCTTTTTCGCGGCGACTCCAACGAGGCCAAGACCATGCCCCCCAAAACCACGAGCACGTCACAGAGCCAAGCGATGCTCGACGCCGCGCTCTCGCTCGCCAAGACGATTGGCGTGCCGAACGTGCTCGTGTTGGTCGAGCGCATGGACCGGAAGGTCTTCGCTCACCGGCTGCCTAAGGGCCTGAACGTCGTGTTTGTGGTCACCGACGCCGACGCCGCGGCCGCGCTGAAACAAAAGGGCCGGCAAGTGTCGCTCATGCCGCCCCATGAGTTGCGCCGGGCCGACCGCATCAAGCACGCCCTGCTTGCCGCGCTCTCGGACAAGTTCGTGCATCGACGCGACCGCGTGGTCTGTGTCATGGGGACGCGCGAACTCGACAGCATCTCCGTGGTGAGTATGGCGCGAGACGAGGAGGAGCAGGCGCCGCTGGCGATGCTGGACCTGCGGGACGAGACATCCAACCAAGTGGTGGAGACCTGTCTGAGCCTCGCCATCGAGCTGGGGTATGAGGGCCGAGAGGGCAAGCCGGTCGGGTCGATCTTTGTCATCGGCGACAGCGACAAGGTCATGGCCTCGTCGCGGCAACTCGTGTTCAACCCCTTCCACGGCTACCCCATGGCCGAGCGCAACGTGCTCGACCCGTTCGTGCGCGAGGGGATCAAAGAGTTCGCCATGATCGACGGCGGCTTCGTGGTTCGCAACGACGGGACAATCCTCGCGGCCGGGCGCTACTTCGACGTGGGGAAGCTGGACAGGGACATGCCTCAGGGGCTCGGCGCTCGGCACGCGGCCGCGGCCGCGGTCACGAAGCGCACCGACGCCATTGCGATCGTCGTCTCGGAGAGCAACGGAGCGGTACGCGTCTTCAAGAACGGCAAGATCGTGCTCGACATGGAGCAGCAGCGCCGTGTGAGCCCGTGACGCGCGCCCGACTTAACCGAGGATTCCGATATGACGCCCCGCGAACGCTTCCGAGCCATTATCCACCATGAGCCGACCGACCGCATCCCCTACAGCTTCGGCGGGCCAAGACAGTCCACGTTCGACGCCTGGCAGAAGCAAGGCCTGTCGGATGAGCAGCGCACCCAGTGGGGCTCCTTCGTGGGACACGACCCCCAAACAGGCTTGGGCAAGATCGACGATGGCTGGCTGCCGCCTTTCGAGGCCAAGACGCTGTCCATCGACGGCAACAAGCGCATCTGGGTCGACGCGACCGGCGTGAAGCGGCTCGACGCGGTCACACAGCCCACGGAGGGATTCGTGACCCGGCAGTACCTCGAGTTCCCTGTGAAGACTCACGCGGACTTTGAGGAGATGAAGACGCGCTTCGACCCGCACGATCCCGCGCGCACCGCGACGCTCGACGAGCACGGCCGCCCCCTGCCCGGCACAAGCTGGCGCGACCACATCGAGCGCTGCAACACCGGCGCCGCGCCGGTCGTGATGGTCATGCACAGCATGTACTGGCGCGCGCGAGACTGGTGCGGGTTCGAGGGACTGTCGATGATGATCTACGACCAGCCCTCGCTCGTGCACGAGATGTTCGAGTTCTGGACGTGGTTCATGATGGAGCTGCTCGACGAGCCGCTGCGCCACATCAAAGTCGACGAGATCATCTTGAGCGAGGACATGGCGTTCAAGGGCCAGGCCATGCTCTCGCCGCAGAAGATGGACGAGTTCATGATGCCGCGGTATCGCAAGCTCTACCGCTTCCTCAAGGACCGCGGGGTTGAGGCGGTGGTGATGGACTGCGACGGGTACAACAACCAGATCCTCGACACGATGTACCCCGAGGTGCTCGACGGCATCCAGCCCATTGAGATTGCGGCGGGCAATGACCCAGAGGAGATGCTCACCCAGTATCCCGGCATCTTTATCCACGGAGGCGTGGACAAGCGCGAGCTGCGCTTATCGAGGGAACAGTTGCGCGCGGAAGTCGCGCGGCGCTACAAGACCGCGTGGGAGCGCGGCGGCTACATCCCACACTGCGACCACGGCGTGCCGCCGGACATCCCCCTACGCAATTTCCTCTACTACGTCGAGTTGGCCCAGGGCTTCGCGCGCGGCGAAGATCTGGACACGTACGAGCCGCCATGCGAGTTGGAGGAGCAACTGGGCCCCATCGAGGAGATGTTCGACCCTTGCGGCGCTATCGCCGCGGCATACGGAGACGAGTAGGCGCCAAGCGCGAATCTTGCGACAACATCTTGTCGTTCCGGCGAACTGTGCATTGAAGAATGTCAATTGGAAACTGCAGATTGGCTTGGGCGTCCTTGTTTGCGTTTCACGCAGGCCTCCGCACGGCATGTCCGTGCGGAGCCATGATTGGGAGCCAGACAGGCTCGTACCTGTCTTCTCCCCTCCCCTTGCCTTTCCGCTCGGCGTGCCGAGCGGAAAGGCAAGGGGAGGGGAGAAAATGAGCCCAAAGGCGTTGATCTGGCTTTCAATCGTCGCACCGCAGGGACAAGCCCTGCGGAGGCGTTCCCTGAGTCGGCGCAGCCGCCCCTTTCCCGCCGCTTTGTTTGCGAGAAAGCGTGAGGGCCGCTCAGCCGCTGAGCATCTCCACCACCTGCCACAACCTGTCCGCATTGGCCTTGGCCGAGTCTTCGGCGATGAACGTGGGAGCGTGGATCATGCGCGGCACCACACGCTCGGCCACCGGGCACAGGCCATCGGGGTACTGGTTGTGCTCGCCGGCGTACAGCGGGTTGTCGAGCGGGAAGCCCCGGCCGTAGCCCTTGCGCTCCGCGATGAGCGGGTGCTTATACGCCGGCAACTGCGTGTACCCGACGCCCGCGCGGAACCCCACTTCGTCCTTCACGCGCTTGAACTCGTCGAGCGAGACGCCCGCGTCGTCGCCTTCGAAGATCGCCACCCACGCGTGATACGTGTGCACGCCGTCGGGATGCGCCTGAAGCTTCAGCCACTCGCAGCCCTCGACCGCGGCGTCGTAATGCTTCGCGTTCGCCTGGAGGCCTTCGATGTAACCGCGCACGCGATCCAACTGAACCAGCCCAATCGCCGCCATGGGCTCGGTCATGCGGTAGTTGTAGTGCAAATCGTACGCGATCGACATGAACGTCGGCGCGCCGGCGTTGAGCCCGAGCTTGTCCCGCAGCTCCTCGCTGTCGGTCACCCCCATGCCGCCATCGCCGAGCCCGAGTTGCTTGCTCATCTGGAAACTGAACGAGCCGATGTCTCCCCACGTGCCGGCGTACTTGCCCTTGTATTCCGCGAAGAGCGCCTGCGCGCAGTCCTCGATCACAAGGAGCCCGTGCTTCTTCGCAATCTCGCAGATGCGGTCCATCTCGGCCATGAGCCCCCAGCAGTGGGTCGTGATGATCGCCTTCGTGCGCTCCGTGATCTTCTCCTCGATCAGGTCGGGGTTCATCCCCAGCGTCACCGGGTCGATGTCCACGAACACTGGGATCGCGCAATTGTACATCGTCGCTACAGCGCCGAAGACCATCACCGAGTCGCAGATCACTTCGTCGCCCACGCCCGCGCCGGCCGCCATGACCGACGAGTGCAGCACGGACATGGCCGAGTTCATGGCCACACCATGCTGGGCGCCCATCGCGTCCGCGAACGCGCGCTCGAACCGGCCGGCCACCTCACCACCGCCTAGCGCCGACAGCCGGCCCGTGGCGAACACCTCACGGATCAGTTCGATCTCTTGCTCGTCGAACACTCTCTGAGGCATCGTGAATCTCCTTGTGCCGGGAGTCCGACCCGATCATTCGTTCGGCCACATCCGCATGCCCAGTTCGGCCAGCACTTGCGAGCAAACCGGCGGGCAGCCCTTGACGAAGCGCACCTTGGCCGTCTCGCGGTGGCCGGCCACAAGGCCCGCGCAGTTGCCCAGCGCGATCGTGCCTCGGGCAGCGGCTTGGCCTGCTTGCCGATGGCCAGGTGCGTCTTGCCGTCGCCAAGCGCGTAGTCCGCCAGCTTGTCGTGGTATTGCTGGAGGAAAAGCATGAGGGTCGACGTGCAGGCGCTGCACGCGTCGCCTTGATGCAGCTCGATCTTGGGGAACTGCATGTAGAGCTTCTTCGGCGGCAGCTTGAAGCTCGATGCCCACTTCGCGTAGTCGCGCGGATCGACCGCGATCTTCCGCAAGTCGATCTCCCCGAGGCCCCGCTCCGAAGCCAGCCGCAGATGGGGAACGGACTTGGGGCGAATGCCCATGAGCTTGCAGGCCACCGCGTCCGCGGCAAGCGCGCTCACGCTCGCCACAACCACCCCCAGCCGCTTCGCCACGCCCGCGCTCGGGCCCAGGCCTTCCATGCCGACCGTCCCGTCGATGAGCGCCACGTCCGGCAGGGCCACGGTCGCCAGATCGCTGATCGCGGTCTCCAACATCTTGTCGCCGCCTGGCCCGCGCTTGTCGCCGTGCAATTGGTGGAACCGCACCTTCTCGCGGCGCCAGAGCGCGCCCTTCATGTTCTTGAGGCTCAGGCTCACTCGCGTGTGCATGTGCGTCTTCATGACGGGGATGGACACGACCACGTCCGCGGCCATCGCCGCCGCGCACATCTTCACCTCTTGCACCGCGCGGCCGCCCGCGATCTTCACGACGACCGGCGGCGCCGCGTCCATGTCCACCAGCCGCGCGCCCGTCGCGTCCGCGATGCAGTCGAGCCCGATGGCCTTGAACGCGTCCAGCGCGTTCACGCCCAGTATGGGGCTCTCGGCGATGAGCACATC
>JAJRTI010000131.1 GCA_024278415.1 Planctomycetota bacterium
CCGCTACGGCATTTACAACAACTACACCGATTTCGCGCCGGTAAACGAGTATTGGGACCCCGACCTCGTCGGCCGCCGGCCGGATGGCAATTGGCAGACCGCGTGGGCTCGCTGCTACGGCCCCAAGCCCGCGCGCGCGGTCGAATACGAAGCTATGCTCACGCCGATCATCCAGAAGAAGTTCCACCTCAGCACCGCGTACTGTGACGTGCACACAGCGGTCACGCCCTGGAGCCGGGTGGACTACGACGCGCGCGTGCCCGGCGCAGGCACGATGGCCCAGCAGTTCTACTGCTACGGCGAGATCATGCTGCACCAGAAGAAGACGTGGAACGGGCCGGTGTACAGCGAGGGCGGCAACCACTACTACTACAGCGGCTTGACCGACGGCAACTACGGGCAAGACCAGCGCGCGAAGCTGCCCACGAGCCCGTGGCTCGTCGATTTCGACCTGCGCAAGATGCACCCCTTGAACTGCAACTTCGGCATGGGCAACCCCGGCATGTTCTACGGCCGCAAGGTGGGCATGGGCCACTCGCCGGCCGAGCGGGAGTGGAGGCTCGACCGCTTCCTCGCCGCGACGCTCGCGTTCGGGCATACGGGCTTCCTCGTGCGCGCGGCAGGCACTCGCGGCATGGTGCGCAGTTACTACATGGTGCAGCAAGTGCACAAGGCGTACGCGCAGGAGACGGCCGTGTCGATCCGCTACGCGAACGCGCAAGGCGAGTTGCTCGACACGAGCGCGGCCGTGGCCGCCGGCGCTTACAAACGGTCGCAAGTCGCCACGCGCTACAGCAACGGCATGCTGGTCGTCGTGAACGGACACCCCAAGGAGAGTTGGCGATACGACGACGGGATCATTCAGTTGGAGCTGCCGCCCAATGGCTACTTCGCGGTGTATCCCGGCGCGAAGCGCTTCTACGCGTGCGGCGCGCTCAAGGACGGCCGCCGCGTGGACTACGCGGATACGCCCGCGTACGTGTACGCGGACGCGCGGGGCCAGTTCACCCGATTCGCGGAGGCCGCGTGCGACGAGGCCGTGATCGGGCTGCGGCTTCCCGACGGCAAGACCGAGGTCATCCCGGTGGGCAACGCCAAGGAGTTCGGCGTTGCGCTTGCCGGCCAAGCCGCGGGCGCGGTCGCTCTCGACCGGGAACGCAAACCCCTTGGTCCCGCGCTGACAAGGCTGAGCCGCGGGCTCGTTTACGTGGAGCCGGTCAAGGGCGCGTTCAGCTACATGCTGACGCCCGCCGGCAAGCCCGAAGTCGTGCTGACGTGCGAACGAGTGCGCGTCGTGCCGGGCGAAACTGTCGTCGTCAAAGGAAAGGAAACACACCGGTTGCGCATCCCACTCGATGCGAAGCCGAACACGCGGCTCTGGCGCCAGTTCGAGGGCCAGTGGATCGACTTCTCCGTCATGCCGCTCGCGCGGGTCGAGGTCCGCCTATCGAGCGCGCTTGAACCGGCGCCCACCGCGATAGTGAAGATCGTGAGCAACCTGCCGGCGCGGGAGGACGCGGTCGTTCGCTTCATGGGCCAGCGGCGAGACGTGGCGTTGGAGCCTGGCGTGGCGACGGAGGTGCGCTTCAAGATCCAGCGTCCGACGGAGGAGGCCGTTATCGACGCGCCGGTGCGGATCGAGATGGGGGGACGGGTCCACGTGGAGCCGTGTTGGCTCAAGGCCGAAGAGGAGACCGTGCAATTTGCGAAGCTCGATAGCGGCTTCGAGAAAGGCATGCGCCTGCGCGGCAAGCCGGAGGAGTCGCTGCGCAGCGACACTGGCGCGCACGTATACGGGCCGGGCGACTTCACCTGCGGCGGGCAGACGCGCCGGGCCATCGGCATGCACCCGCCGTATAAGCAAGGTGTGGGGTATTCCTTCGCTCTGTTCAAACCCGTCCAGTTGCCTCCATCTCCGCCGGCCGCGGTCCGCGCGCTGGTGGGCAAGGGCGATGGCAGCGACCCCGGGGACGGCATCTTGTTCAAGCTCATTGTGGTGGACCGCGAAGGCCGCGAGACCGTGGTCGCGCAGAAGCAGTGGATCGAGCACGCGTGGGCGCCCATCGAGGGCGACCTTACCCAGTGGGCCGGCCAGGCGGTGCGCATCAAGCTCGTGAGCGACGTGGGCCCTGCCGACAACAGCAGCGGCGACTGGGCGCGCTGGACGCCTCCCGCGGTCGAGAGCCGCGGCCCCGTGCTGGCCCTCTCGGTCCACAAGACCCAACCGAAGCTCAAGTACGCGGCCGGACCGTATCCGGTGAAAGGGCTCAAAGTCGCGGACCTGCGCGCGGCGAAGCGCGGATGGCTCCACTTTCAAAGCAACGGCCTCCAAAACGGCGGCCAATACGTGAGCGACGCGGTGCTCTGCGGCGTCAACATTGGCCGCATGCCCGCGTCGGTCGGGAGCAGTGAGACGGGAGGCAAGTGGAGCGAAGTGGCCGCGATCCCGATCCCCGAGGAGGTGATCGCTAAGCTGGGCAAGTTCAACCGATTCGAGCAGTTGAATTACGGCAACGACTGCTTCAAGGTGTGCAACTTTTGGATCGAACTGGAGCTGGCCGACGGCCGGAAGTGTTCGTCTAAGGTCGCAACCACCGTGTACACGCAGCCCCCGAACTGGCTGTACGCGGAAGGCGAGGTGGTGCCGTTTGGCGCGAACATTACGGTGGACATCAAGTTTGACGTGGAGGAGTAGGGGGCGTCAGTACAGTCCGAGCGCGCGCCGCGCGGCGTCCATGTCGGCTTCCGCGACGGTCTTTCGCTTGTCCGCCGCGGCGTGGCGCAGCGCCCTCTCCGCGAGTGCGGTCAGCACGTCCTCTGCCGCATTCACTGCGATTGCGACGGCTCCCGGGCTGATGCGCTGGATGCCGGCGTTCATGAGGATGCGTTTGACAGGCGCGGAGGGGATGTCGGCCATGGCGGGGCTCCTTGAGAAACGAATCGTGTATAATGCGGACCCGTCGATCGTGCGACAGATAACACAAGACGTGCTTGAGATCAATCGAGTGTGAACAGGGTTTCCCCATGAGATTTGCTGATCCGAGCGGCAGACGCCGCTGGCTTGTAGTAGGGCCATTCATGGCCCGTCAGTAACGCTGAAAAACGGGCGATCAATCGCCCTACTACAAACGACCCGCGCGTCCCGCACGGTCCCGTGTACATAACAATCGTTGTAAGAAACCGGTGACGCCAGGCTTGCGGTAGGACGGGTGGAAATTCTGGGGAAACTCGTGAGTGTGAACACTTGCACGCCACGCCTGGGGGGGGCGCTCTCTTGGCAGGAAACGCAAACTGACACCGAGTTGCTGTTATGGTGAGGACAAGACCAATCGTGTGGGCCGGGCTCTTTGCGCTTGCTGCGGCCGCGCCCAGCCGCGCCGCGGGCGCGCCGGCGCGCGTCGCCGTCCGCGAGTTCGGCGCGGTGGGCGACGGGAAGACGGACGATGGCCCGGCGATCCGCCGCGCGATCCGCGCGGCGCTCCAGCTTCGCGGCCCGGCGACTGTGGTGTTCGAGGGGCGAACCTATCGCATCGGCCAGCGCGACGACCACTGGTCGAGCTTCGACGTGGAGGGAGCCGAGGGCTTGACGATTGACGGCCAGGGAGCGACGCTCGTCATCTCGCCGAACAATTTCGCGTTCATGCTGTGGCGTTGCCGGCGCTGCACCGTCCAGAACTTCACGATCGACTACGACCCGCTCCCGTTCACGCAAGGGGACGTGACCGCAGTGCGGCCGAACGAGAGAGCGTTCGACGTGCGCCTGCACGCGGGCTACCCCGAGCCGCCAAGCCAAGAGTGGATGGCCGCGAACTACGGCGCGCACGCGGGCTGGCGGCACGGGTGTGTGATGGACCCCAAGACGCGCACGTTCACCACGAGGATCAGGGGCGGCTTCTTGCGGCCTGAGTCCGTGCATTGCGTCGACCGGGATCGCCGGCTCTACCGCATCAAGGTCTTCGACGATCCGGCCAAGGTGCGCGGTTTGGCCGTGGGCGATCGGTTCGTGTTCCGCGTCCGCTACGCGACCCGAGAGCGCAACAAGCAGCTCCGCGGCCTGCCCATTGCCAACATCCGTATCGTCGAGAGCGCGGATTGCACGCTGAGCAACATCACGCAGTACTGTAGCCCCAACATGTCGATCCACCTCTATGAGAACACCGGCCGCATCACCATCGACGGATACCGCATCACGTACAAGCCTGACTCGGACCGCCTCGTGACCAGCCTGTCCGACGGCATCCACTGCAAGTCCAATCGTGTGGGGCCGATCATTCAGAATTGCCTCTTCGAAGGGCTCATGGACGACAGCATCAACATCAGCCGCATGGTGGACTTTGTCGATGAAGTCGTGTCGGACCGCGCGTTTCGCACCACGTGCTCGTCTATCGCGTGGTTTGTGGACAGCGTGCGGCCGGGCGACGAGATGCTCGTGTTCGACGCGAAGCGAGGGGCCGTCTTGGGCAAGGCCAAGGTCGTGCGCGTGAGTGCTGCGGAGGGCCACCGCCGAACGATCCATCTAAACGCGGCCATGCCGGGAGTGTACGGCCGTTCGGACCGCCGCGACAGGAAGTGCGTGTGGCTCATGAACTTGAGCGCGAGCGGCAATGGCTACGTCATTCGCAACAACGTTTTCCGCGCGCAGATGCGGTCGGCCATGCTCTTGCGCGCGTCGGGCCTGGTCGAGGGGAACTTCATCGACGACGTGGGCGGCCTAGCGGTGTATCACACGAATGGGCTGCAATTCGCCGAAGGCCCGATCCCTGACGGAACGATCATTCGAAACAACAGGGTCGTCAACTGCCGCCACCATCCCGGCTTCGCTATCGGCTCCGCGAGTTACAACCCCCGCATGGAGCCGCAGGCGCGGAACATCCGCATCGAGGGCAACTCGATCTCCATGCTGGCCGACTACCCCGCGATTCGGCTTTCGTACGTGCGAGATAGCGTGGTGGCTGACAACAAGCTCCGCGTTCCGCTCCGCGCGGACGCGATCGAACTGCGCGGCTGCCGGAATATCCAGCAGCAGGGCAATGTGATCGAGCGAGCGCCAGAGCGTAGGTGATTCCCATTGCATCTACCTCACAGGCCGCCGGGCGGATCTGGGGATAGTCTCCATGCCGCTCGTTCGTGGCTCTGGTGCTGGACGTCCGTGACCAGTCGCTACTCTCCGGCAACTTCCTGCACGTGATGCAGGCGGTGCAGGACGCGATGACGCCATCTTGACGGTGCCGCGCGTCGGACGTATAATCTGCTAATGGAGTCGGAAGGTCCGGAAGGCGCCGGTCATGGCGATTGGCGCAACGGATCGGAATTCTTCTCACAATCAGGACCACTCGAATGGGCAAACTCGTGGCAATTCCGGATGGGCTCTACGAGAAGGTGGCTAAGCAGGCACAGGCGCGTGGCCAGGGCGTAGACGATTTCGTCGCCGCGGCAGTGGCATCACAGGTCGAGGTTGTAGCACATACTGCGCCCGCGCCAGAGCGCCATTTCCCTACTCGTACCTATGACATGGGGAAGCCCAAGGTCGACATCAACGACCGCGAGCAACTCTACCGAGTCATGGATGGCCGGTGACGTGGTACTCGTCGACGCCAACATACTGGTACACGCGGCGAACGAAGCTTCTCCCGAATACGGACGCGCGGGGGATGCTCTTGGGCGATTGGCTTTTGGCTCGGAGCGATGGTTCCTGCACTGGGGCGTGATCTACGAGTTTGTGCGCGTGGCGACACATCCCAATGTGTTTCCTAAGCCGCTTAGCTTAGACGAAGCGTACGGCGTTGTCGAAGAGAGCTTGGAGCGACCGACATGTTCCGTGCTCGTTGAGACTCCACGGCACCTGCAGCTCTTGCGACAGTGCAAGGACGAGATAGCGGGCGTGCTCGGCAGCGCTCTCCACGACCTGCATACCGCGGTGCTCATGCGCGAACACGATGTGGGGGAAGTGCTGACGCTCGATGGCGACTTCTCCAAGTTCCCATGGGTGGCGATACGCCCACTGTCTTGAGGGCCGGCCGATGGGGTGGTGATCAACGCAGCCGGATGGCCTCTTCTCGCGCGGCCTCGAACACCTTCCCGCCTATCTTCACCCGCTTCGGCCCAAAGCCATGATAGACACGCACTTTGCTTGATTGCTCAATGGGCCTCCCATCCAGGCTGCGGATGGTGAAGAGCGCGGTGGGGGAGTAGTCGATCCCGTTGTACCGGCTCGCGTGGAACGCGACGAACGTGGGGCTCGTGACGAGGAAACCATACGCGGGCAGCACCGCGCCGCGATGCTCGTACGGCTCGGGGCCGTAGTTCACCACGATCTCCACGTTGCCGAACGCGCTCCGTTCGACACGGTGGTCGGGCGTGACAAACGCGTGGTCGGTCATGGGCGTCTCCGCGGTGAGGCGGTTGAGGTAGGACAGCACCTCGTACGTGTTCTTGATCGTGCGATCGGTCGCGACCATGCCTTCGGCCCAGCCGCTGTCCGCGCGGCTGAAGCACGCGGCGTTCGTGTCGCGGGTGGGCACGAAGACCGGACCCTTGGGTGTGGTGCGGATGGCGCCCAGGTCGTACCGGCCGCGTCCGCCGAACACGTTGGACAATCTCTGCCGGCCTCCCTCGCCGGTGAGGCCGATCATGAGCAGGCTCTCGCCCGCGTATTGCGCCGGGATGGCCACCTTGCGCGGGCCGACCTCGACGATAGTGCCCGGCCGCCATGTAGCGATGGGCGGATCGAGGGAGTGGTCGTCCTGGTACGCGATGCTCTCCGCGCGTTTGGCCTTGGGGTGGGTGAAGTGCACGAAGCAATGCAGATTCTTGTTGACCCGTCCGAGCACTTTCCAACGATAGGTGATCTCGAACTCGAATTCGCCGGTCGCCTTCACCTTCGGCGTGAGCGGCTGAACGGGCAGCGCCTTCGCGCCTTCGCCCTTCCAGTAGATGTGCCGGCCGAACGCGTACACCGGGTTCTCCGCATAGAGGATGTGGTCGAGGACCTTCTTCCCGCCGCCGGGGCCAATGCGGTCTCCCTGGTGGGTGTAGAGGTTGACGCAGTCGCCGTACACGAGCGGGAAGAGCGGGATCACGTTGCTCGCCTTGCTCGCGCGGGTCTTGTCGGACAGCATGCCCTCCATGTAATCCGCGTGCGGCACGGCCCATTCGCGGCCCTTCTCGCTGCCGAACAGACCGAAGTGCTTCTTGGCCAGATCGCAGAGCTTTGACTTCCAGACCATGTCGTCGTAACGCGTCATGGGATGCGCCGGGGCCTCGCACGTGACCAAGCCCCAGGCGAAGGTCGTGTCGATGAAGTAGATCGTCGGGCCGAAGAGCTTGGCGATCATGGGTAGGTTCGTGTCGGGCCGCGCGGCGAGTTTGACTTGCTCGATCGCGCACACTTGGTACGCCTGGCCCCCGGCCCAGTTGCCGCCTCTGCGCACGCGGCCGTTGCGATCCCGGTTGAGATACTTCTCGTCCCACGAGGGAGCGTCGCGATACATGTCTTGGTAGTTGTCGTGCAGGCCAAAGAGGTAGCCGAGCGCTTTGATCTGCTTCGCGGCGCGGGCGAGCGCTTGGTTGCCCCCGCACTCGGGCGCGGCCGGGAGCACGTCCGGGTGCTGGTTGTCGTACCCGCGGTGAATCCACCCGGCCATCACGACCATGGCCTTGTCGATGCCGAGATCGTTGCGCCAATGTTCCGCGCATTGGGTCACCTCGTCGAAGGTGTAGCCAACCAACGTGCGCTCGGTCTTGCCGCCGAACCTCGAACTCGGCAGCGTGCGCATGAACACAAACGGCTTGAAGTCCGCGGCCCCGAACATCGCGTCGACCGTGGGGAATTTCGCGCGCTTCTCGGCCCACGTCATGAGCCAGCCGTTGCGCTTGGCGATTGCGCGGTACGCCTTCGCGACATCCACGTAGCCCGCGCGGCCGATGGGATGGATCGTGACTTCGTGCGATCGCCCATACAACTCGATGCCCACGCCGGCGAGCCGAGTGCCTGGCACGAAATCGGACTTTGGCCAATCGACGCGCACGCGCAGGACCGTCTCCGGCTCCGGCCAGGCGAGCACGAGGCCGCTGTTTTGCTTCACAAGCCCGGCCATGGCCATGTGCAGTTGGGAGTAGGTGTTCAACACGAGCGTCTGGGGTAGCGCGGCTTTCACGCGCAGCAGTTTGCCGATGCCTTGCGGCAGCACGAGTTGCCCGTCGTCCGCGTCGGTGACGCCGAACGCGTTCTCGAACAGCCGCACCGATCGGACCTTCCAGCGGCCGGTCTCCTCCGCGTCGTAACGCACGCGCATGCCATTGCCCTCAGGCGCTTGGCTGATGCGCAGCCGGAACGTGATTCCGCATGGCCGGCCATCGACCGCGAGGCGTTTCACCAGGACTATTCCCGGCGGCTGCCCGGCCGCGGGGCCGGTGAGCCATTGGTCGGCATCCCGCACAAGGACGCTGCGCGTCGACTTGCCATCTGTGAACTGCACCCGCGCAAGCGGGCCGGCGAGCGGGTTGGAGGTCCAGCGCGCGCCGGTGGCCTTGTCGAGCAGGTCGAATGCGAGCGTGCGCCGGTCGATGCGGAACGCGTAGTTGGGGCCGGCCAGTTACAAAGGCGACTTGATGCGCGCGGCGAGCCGCTGGCGGCGGCGCTGCACTTCGCCGGCAGGGAGCGGCTTGGGGCCGATGTCCTTCGCGGCCGGCGCGTCCCTGGATACCTTCAGCACGCCCGCGTACGTGTCGAGCAGCCGCGGGCCGCCCTCGACGTCGGGGCAGTACACACCCACGTGCACGAAATATGCACCCTCCTTCTTTGTTGGCGCCAGAAAGACGTAGGGGCCGTCGGAGACTACTTGGCCGGGCGCCCACGCGCTCGTAGGCAGCAGCGGCATGTGGTCGAGGCCGAGCACTATGTTGGCGCACGTTTTTTGGGGATACTCCAAGTGCACGAACACGCGCCAGTCCCAGCGCGCCGGCTTAGTGCCGGCATTGCGAAAGCGGTAGGTCACACCCACCTGCGCGCCCGGGCGCACGTGCCGGGAGGTGAGGTCGACCGAGACAAGCCGCGGCTTGAAGTTGGGGTCGGTCGACGGCAGGA
>JAJRTI010000132.1 GCA_024278415.1 Planctomycetota bacterium
CTCATCGATGCCGTGGAGAAGCAAGGCAAGTCCCGCGAAGCTGCGGAACTTCGCCGCGGGCTGCAAGCGTCTAAGGGAAAGTAAAACGTGAAGGCGTAAAACGTAAAACGTAATGCGTAAAGCGTAAAACGTAAAACGTAAAGTCGCCGCATTGCGCCTCCTTCACGCTTTACGCATTACGTTTTACGTTTTACGTTTTATTTTTCTGTGAAATGCAAAACATCCGCACCATCCTCATCATCGTCGTCATCGGCTCGGCCTTCGCCGTGGGCATCATTGCCGGCCGGCGCCTCAAGCGCCGACGCGCGCCCCACCCGCGGCGGCCCAAGCCGGCCTTGTCCGTGCCCAAGCCGCGGAGCGAGAAGGCCCTGGCGGCCACGTTGCTGCGCGCGGTCGAGCTGTATAAGCAAGAGGACTACCCCGCGGCGGCCGCGCACTACGAGGCCTGCGCACAGTATAAGCCCGAAGACGCGAAGCTGCGCATCGAGGCCGCGTGGGCGTATGAGGCCGCGGACATGAAGTATGAAGCATTGTCCCACTTGCTGGACGTGCTCAAGGCGCACCCCGGCCATGCGCAGGCCCACTACGAGTCCGCGCGCATCTTGGCCACGCTCGGCCGCGGGGCCTACCCCCAAGCCTTCAGCCAAGCGCAAGAGGCCAAACGCCTGGGCTACCCCGTGCCCGACGCCCTGTGGCGGCAACTGGAGGAACTGCGAGAAGAGAATGAACGCGCCAAGCGCGAAGGCAGGCCCACGCCAGACGATCCCTTCGCTGGCATGCGTCGTCGCCCTCGCGGCCCTGACCTACCTTAACGCTCTCGCCAACGGCTTCGTGAGCTACGACGACCGCATGCTCGTCGTGGAAAACGAGCCGGTGCGAGCGGGCCGCGTGGGACTGCTGCTGACGCAGCCGATCCGAGGGACCTATCTCCCACTCCGCGCGCTTTCGCATGCGGCGGATTGCGCGTTGTACGGCCTGAACGCCTGGGGGCATCACCTGACCAACCTCCTCCTCCATGCAGCCAACTGCGCACTCGTGCTGCTCGTGCTGCGCGCCTGCGGCATGCCCGCGCTCGCGGCTCTTGGCGGCGCGGCGCTCTTCGCGGTGCACGCCGTGCACACGGAAGCGGTCACGTGGGTGGCGGGCCGGCGCGACGTGCTCTTCGCGTTCTTCTTCTTGGCCGGAGTCCTCGCGTACGTGCGATCGCGGCGGGGCCCAGCGTTCGCCGCGTTCGCCCTGGCCTGCCTGTCCAAAGGCATGGCCGTGGCCTTCCTGCCCACGATTGTGGCGTACGACTGGACGCGGAACATCCCGCAGCGCAAAGGCTGGCGCGCGTACGCCATCGGCCTCGCGCCGTTCGCCGGCCTCGCACTCGGCATGACTGCGCTGCACGCGCACATGGGGCATGAGGCGGGCGCGATTCGGGGCTACCACGGCGGCAGCTTCGCGTCGGCCATGCACGCCACAGTGGGAGTGCTCGGCTCGTACGTGCGGCTGCTGCTCGTGCCTCGCGGGTTGTGCGCAAACGACTACTTTGCCCCGAGCTGGCGGCCGGGCTTGCCGGCGGTGGCCGCGGGTGCGGCGCTGCTCGCGGGCGGCGTTGCGTTCGCCTTGCTGCGTCGCCGCGGCGGCCTGTGGTTCTGGTGGTTCATGGCGAACTTGCTCACCGTGCTGAGCTTGGTGCCCACGAGCACGCTTCAGGCGGAGCGCTACCTCTACGTGCCGTCCGTCGCATTCGCGGCGCTCCTGGGATGGGCCGTGTGGCGCACGCGGCCGCGAAAGCTGGCGGCCACGGTGTTGTGTTCGATGCTCCTGGCGCACGCGGCGCTCGCGTGCCAGCGCAACTTCGACTGGCGCAACAGCGCGGCGCTCTGGCGCTCCGTGCTGGAGGCCAACCCGGGCAACCCCAAGGCATTGGGCGAACTCGCACTCATCGCGCAATACGAATACGGCCAGACGGCGCGAGCCGAGCGGCTGTACCTTGAATCGCTCGAAGCCAACCCCAAGCTGCCGCGCACGCACTTGAACCTGGCCGCTCTCTACGCCGCGCAAGGCAAGGACGCACTGGCCGAGCCGCAGTTGCGCACGGCTATCGAGTTGAAGCCGGACTTCGCCAAGGCCCACGCCAGCTTGGCCGCGCTGCTGCTGCGCGCCGGCAAGCTCGACGAAGCCGCGCTGCACGCGCGGCGCGCCGCGGCCATCGCACCAGATCTCGCGGGCGCGCAGGACGTGCTCCGCGCGATCGAGGCTGCGCGGAAGGGAGGGCGGCCGTGACCTGGAGGTCGAAGCGAACCCGCGCCGCGGCGCTCGTCGCGCTCGTGGCCGTGCTGGCATACGTGAACGCCGCGCCCAACGGGTTCACGAACTGGGACGACCGCGCGCTCGTGCTGGCCGAACCGGCCGCGCAGTCGCTGAGCCTGGACAACATCGGCCGGGTGCTGCGCCAGCCGGTGGGATATGCGTACTTGCCGCTCCGCACGCTGTCGTACGCGGTCGACTACGCCATCTGGGGGCCTCATCCGGCGGGGTATCATCTGACGAACGTCCTCTTGCACGCGGCCAACGCCGCTCTCGTCTTGGCGCTCGTGGCCGCTCTCGCCCAGTCGCTTCGGCTGGGCTTCGTGGTGGCCGTGCTCTTCGCTCTGCATCCGATCCAGACGAGCGCGGTCACTTGGATCGCCGGCCGCCGCGACGTGCTGTCCGCTCTGTTTTATCTTGCCGCGGTCGTGTGGTATCTGCGCGCCATGGCGCGGGGCGAGCGCGCACTGGCTGCGGCCGGGTTGCTCGTGTTGGGCTGCTTGTCAAAGGCCACGTGCGTGGTGTTTCCGGCGGTGGCCTTGGTGCTTGAACTGTTCGGCCCGGCCGTGCGCAAGGCGCCGCGCCTGATGCTCACCCGCCAGGCCGCGGCGTGGCTCGTGGCGATGGGCATGGTCGCCGTGCACGTGGGCGTGGCCCGGCAGAAGGACGTGATCCAGCCGTACCACGGCCGCACGTTCGCGCACAACCTCGCGACGTCGTCGAAGGCGGTGTGCCGTTACGTGGCCGCGATGGCTTGGCCCGTGGGGCTTTGTGCGAAACACGAATTCCCGCCGGTGCGCAACCTGGCCTGGCTGGTGGGCCCTGTGTTGTTGGCCGCGGCCACCGCTCTTTGTCTCTGGCGAAAGCGCTGGCGCGTCATCGGGCTAGGGGGAGCGTGGTTCCTCATCAGTTTGGCGCCCGTGTCCGGCGTCCTCTTCCCGTTGAGCCATCCGTACGCGGAGCGCTATCTCTACGTGCCCGGCATTGGGCTGCTGCTGGCCGCCGGTATGGTGTTCGCGTCGCGCGCGAGCTTGGCGTGGCTGCTGGCCGCGGGGGTCGTTCTGGCCTCGCTCACGATGCAGCGCTCAGCCGATTGGAGGTCGAGCCAGACGCTGTGGCGCAGCGCGATGCGGGTCTACCCGGAATCGGGCGACATCGCCAAGGCCTTGCTGTTTACCCACACGGAAGACGGCCGGCCCCAGTGCGCGGCCGCGATCGCGCGGCGGATGCCCGCGACGGATCTCGACCCGTACCTTGCGCTCATCAACCAGGCGCAGACGTTCGCCAGACTCAAGCGTTACGTCGAGGCCCGCGGCAAGGCGATCGAGGCGATTGCGAGGCGGCCCAAGGACGCGCGCGGGTATGTGGTTGCGGGCGACGTGGAGCGCGTGGTCGGCGACGTCCAGGCTGCCGTGAACTTCTACAACACCGCGATCTCACTCGAGCCGGACAGCTTTGGCGCCCACTTCGGCCTTGGCGTCATCGAGGAGCGCCGCGATCCGAAAGCGGCGCTGGAGCACTACAAGGCCGCGGTCCAGGCCAATCCGGACAGCGCAGAAGCGCATTACAACCTCGGCAATGTCGCGTGCCAATTGGGCTACAACAACTTGGCCGAGCGCGCCTACCGCGCGGCTATACGCGTGAAGCCCGGCTACGCGCAGGCGTGGTGCAACCTCGGCGCGCTGTACAAAGCGCAGCGCTACCACAAACGCGCGCTGGCTGCGTTCCAGCGCGCGGTCGAGATCGATCCCGACCTGCCGCAGGCGCACTACCACCTCGCGCTGTACGAGGAGGCGCTCGGCAAGCGCGCGCAAGCCATCGCCCGGCTGGAGGCCCTGCTCACGCGGCGCCCGCACCTCGGCGAGGTGCGCCGGCTGTTGGAGCGCATGAAGCGGGGAGGCTCGCGGCCATGACCCGGCGTGACGCGGCCGCGATTTGCTGCATGGCCAGTGTGGCCGGCTTGGCCGGGTGGGCGTGCGTGGCCAATGGGTTCAGCTACGACGACGTGCGCGTCGTGGGCGCAAACGATTTCGCAAGCGATGCGGCCAACCTGCGGCATCTTTTCACGCCGACGTACTTCCAGCGCAGCGGCGAGCTGAGCTATCGGCCCGTCGTGACGCTCTCGTACTTCGCCGACTACGCGCTGTGGTTCGGCGCGGCATGGGGATGCCACTTCACGAACCTCGCGCTCCACGTCATGGCCTGTGTGGCGCTCTACTGGCTGGCGGTCGAGGCCGGGTTTGGGCGTCGTGTCGGGTTCTGCGCGGCCGTGCTGTTCGGGGTCTTTCCGCTCCAGAGCGAGGCCATTTGTGCCATTGGCTTTCGGGAGGATCTCTTGCTCGCCGCGTTCGGGTTCGCATCCCTTGCCGCGGCGCTGCGAAGCCTGGACGCGGCGCGGCCGGCGGGATGGCTTGCCGCCGCGGGCGTGTTGGGATTGGGGGCCATGTTCTCGAAGGAGCCGGGTGTGGTGCTGCCGGCGCTGGCCTTCGTGCTGGCGGCCGGGCGAAAGGGGCCGCTGCGCCGGCGCGTGGGGGCCGTCGCGGTGCTGGCCGCCTGCGCCGGGCTGTACGCGGTCGTCCGCTTTGGCGTCATGGTTGCACCCGGCGAATCCGCGGCGCGCGCGGAATGGTCGGGGGAGCTAGCCGGGCCGGCCGCGGCCGTGCGGACCGTGGCCGCGTACGTGATGCTGATGGCGTGGCCGGCGCGGGCCGCGGTCGTGTACGGCGCGCACGACTTGCCGTCCCTGGCGCCGGCCGTGTCCGTGCTCGTGCTGCTCGCCGGTCTGCTATTCGCATCCGCGCGGCGGCGCGACGCGGCCATCGGCGCGCCGGTGGTGTGGCTGTGCGTTTCGCTCGCGCCCGTGAGCAACCTCGTGCCGACTGGGGTGGCCCTGGCGAACCGATTGGCTTACTTCCCGGCGGCCGGCTTCTGTGTGCTCGTGGCGGCGCTCATGAGGCGGCGACGGGGGACGTGGCTGGTGTGGGTGTTGGCCTGCGCGGCCATGTTGGGCCAGCGCTGCTTTGCTTGGCGGGACGATGCAGCCTTGTGGCGCGAGGCCGTGCGCCGCAACCCGGCCAGCCTCCTCGCGCGGGTGAACCACGCAATTACGATCGACCTGGCCGGCCGAGATCGATACGCAGAGGCCCTCTACCGGCGGTTTCTGAAGCTTGAGCCGGAGCATGCGAAGGTGCGCTTCAACTTGGCGAAGATCCTGCAAGAGCGCGGCGAGTGGGGAGCGGCGGAGGCGCAGTATCGTCGGGCGCTCAAGATCGAGCCGAGAATGGCCGCCGCGGCCTTCAACCTATCCGCGTTGCTTCGGACCCAGGGGCGATCCGAGGAGGCCGCAGCCGTCGCGCGGAACGCGCTGCGAGCCATACACTCGGCCTCGCGCTGAACGCAGCAGGCCGGCCGCGGGGCGCGTTGGCCGGGCAGGAATGGCGCTTTGGGTCGCGGCGGCTCGGCGCCGCTCTGGAGTGCGGCGGCTTGACGCCGCTTTGGATCGCGAACGCGAACCGGCGAATGACAATGCGATCCTCCCGAAGGTTGGCAACCTTCGGGAGGTTGGCGCACCATTGCCCCGTACACCGTGTCGCGTCCGGAAGTCCGATCCGCCGTGTGCTCTGTCGTTCGTTGTCTTTCTGAATTCGCTGGAGGATTCCCGCATGGCTAAACTTTGTCGCTGCGTGGCTCGTCCAATACAGACCGAATCCTGCACCAGGCTCCGGACTTGAAGCGCCACACGTAGAGCCAGAACTGGAGGATGTCGGCCGCGGCGAGGCCGATCCAGATGCCGGCGGGATCCAGGCGAACGACAAGGAGGAGGACCGCGCTGAGAGGGAGCATGAGGCACCACTGGCCGAAGCCGGTGATGAAGAAGCCGGGCTTCGTGTCGCCGGCGCCGATGAGCGCACCGCCGAGCGCGATGGCCATGCCCGTGAAGACTTGCCCGACGGCCAAGATGCGAATGAGCGTCGAACCGATGCGGATGACCTCGGGATCCTTATTGAAGAGCGCCACCACGAAGGGCGCGAGCAACGATGCGAGGCCGGCCATGACGATGAGGGGCGCGACCGCGAGCTTCATCGCAGCCCACCCCGCGCGCTCGGCTCCCTTGTAGTCGCCGGCGCCAATGCGCCGGCCTACGACCGACGCGGCCGCGGTCTGGAACGCGAGCCCCAGCATGATGCTCACGAGCCGGAACCGCACGCCCACCACGAACGCGGCGAGCGCGGGCACGCTGAACGCGCTCATCGCGACGATGCGCCAGAGCACGATGCGGGCGCCGTTGCGCACGACGCCCTGCCCCCCGGCCGGGATGCCGATGCGGAGGATGCGCGCAACGACGTCCCACTCGACCAGCCGCCGCGCGCCTTGCGCCAAGCCCACGTGCTTCCTGCCGCGCAGGAGGATGGCCATGAGCAGGGCGAAGCCGACCACGCGGGACAGAAGCGTGCCGAGCGCAGCCCCGCGCACGCCCAACGCGGGGAAGCCGAACTTGCCGAAGATGAGCACGTAGTTGGCCGGCACGTTGACCAAGTTCACCACCACCGACACCCACAGCGGCGTGACCGTGTCGCCCACTCCGCGGAACGCAGCGGAGATGATGAAGCCTCCAGCCATGAGGAAGATGCCCGGGAACCACACGCGCATGTACCGCGCACCCACGTGCACGATCTCCGGCGGCGCGCCCATCCACGAAAGCAGCCGAGCCGCGAGCGTGAAACCGACCACGCCCATGACAACGCAAATGACCAAGGCCATCCACAAGCCCTGGCGAACGGTCGAATTGACGAGGTCGCGGTCGCCCGCGCCGTGCGCCTGCGCGGTCATGGTTGTGGTGCCGGTGCTCACGGCCATCATGATGATCATGAGCAGGAAGATGATCTGCCGGCTCATGCCCACCGCAGACAGCGCCTCCTTGCCCAGCCTGCCAACCATCAACTCGTCCACAAACCCCACGCTCCATTCGAGCGCACTATACACGAGCACGGGCCAAGCCACGCGCCAGAGCGCGAGGTACACGCCGTCCTCAGGCTCGAGCGTGGCAGGGGAGTCAGCGGATTCGATGGAGGGATTCAAGTGGATAGGTGTGGGTGTAGGTCTGATTGTACGTATCCCAACGCGTCGCATTCTGGAGTTTCAGTTTCGAAGTGGATTCAGGCAGGTTCACAACAAACGTCCCGGCTCTTCGCCTGCGTGCAACCCCTCGCGGACACCGCAGCCCGAAGGGC
>JAJRTI010000133.1 GCA_024278415.1 Planctomycetota bacterium
TGCTTCGGCCGGTGAGGCCAGCCGCTGCTTCGTGGGATGCCAACGGAACGGAGACCCTACCGATGATCGCTACACGCTCGTCCCTCTCAGCAGTCGCGCTCGCGGTCGCCGCGCTAGCGTCGCCTTGTCTGAACGCGGCCCCGGCGAAGCCGCGCGGCGCGGCGAGCTTTTTCGTTGTGGAGGCCACAAGCCTCAAGCAAGGCCCGAAGGTGCTCTTCCTGTCCGACGCCAAGGTCTCTATCGGCGCGGCGTACTCCCCACGCGCGATCAGGGTGACGGTGGCCGCGGCGACGAAGGCTCACCTCGCCATCTGGACCGGCAAAGCGCCGCGCAACGTCTTCATCGGTTTGGAAAAGCTCGACGCTGCCAAGTGGACGTACCAAGCGAAGTCGCAGCACGTGCGATTGGCCATCGAGCCCGGAACGACAAAGCTTGAGATCCGGTTCGACGATCTGGCGTCGCTCGCGCCCGTCGTGGCCGACGTGCCACTCGTGCTGTGCGATGCGAAGTGGCAGGCGTTGCAGCGCATGGGGACCATCAAACTTGTCTGTGGCAATGATCGTGCCCGGGGCCGCGGCACATGGGAGGGCCCCGGCGGCGTCTACCGAGCGCGGGCCGTGGGCATGCGCGCAGGTGCAGGGCCGCTGCGGATGGCCGTGTCGGGCGTTGCAGGGATTTCGGCTAGCGGGTCAAAGGGGACGCTGAGTGCGGATGCCGGCGCGGAGCTGATGCTGCTCAAGGCCGCCACCATCGGCCTGAGCGGCGCGACGGTGGCGACAATGCCGCCGCTCAAGGAGGTCCAGCTACAGCTTGTCACGCGCATTGCCGCGATGCGCCAGGTCTCGAAGCAGGAACTGGCCGCGAAGCCGGGCGTCCTCATCGAGGCCGAGGCGTTTACATCTGAGGGCGGCGGCAAGATCAAGAAGAGCACGGAGCACGGCAACACGAGCGGCGGCGCGTGCATCTGGTCGTGGTCGACTGCCGGCCATTGGATCGCCTGGCGGTTCAACGTCGCCAAGGCCGGGCGCTACACCCTCGCCATCACCGCCGCGACGGCCGAAGAGGTCGCGATCCGCGGCCTGGCTATCGACGGGCAGCCGGTTCCGGGCGCGGGCCTCGTGGCATTCACGCGCACCGGCAGCGGCTGGGGCCGTAGCGACCCTGCGGAGTGGCAGGCGTTCACGCCGGTTGACGGGACCGGCAAGCCAATCACCATCGTCCTGAGCCGGGGCAAGCACGAACTGCGGCTCAAGAACGAGTTGGGGCAGCACCTGAACGTGGACTGTATTCTGCTCACGCCTGTGAAGTAGCGGGGCCGGCACCGCGGTTCATAGCCGGCCGGTTTTGGCCAGTCAGACGTGGAGAGGCACGGCCATGCCCCGCCCTCGTACCCGCAGGCGAAGGGCTGGCCGTCGCGGGAGATGGGATGCACTTGAACTGATGACAAGACAGGTGTTCAATGGGCCCGTCATCGTTTACGGGATGGGGAGTCATGTCGTTGGCACGTGCGCGCGGGCAAGCACATCACAAGCGGAGACACCACCACCGATATGAACAATTTTGGCGAAAAGGTTTTCACGCAAAGACGCAAAGGCAGAGCAGAGGCAGAAAGATGAAGGAAACACTGTGATGGCGAAGAAGGCAAAGACGAAGACGCGTGCAGTCGCCAAGAAGCAGGATGAGCTTGAGCCGAGGAAGGCCGAACGCCTGCTGTCCGACATTCGGGAGTTGATCGCGGAGACCCGCGAGCGTGTTGCCGCGGTGGTCAACTCCGGAATGGTCATGCTCTATTGGAGTATTGGTGCGCGGATTCGCGAGGACATTCTTGGTGACGAGCGAGCGGAATACGGCCAACGCGTCATTGAGCGGCTCAGCGAACGTCTCACATCCGAGTACGGCAGCGGTTTCGGCCGGCGCAACCTCTTCAATATGGTGCGTTTTGCGGAGGTCTTCACCGATCGCAAGATTGTGCACGCGCTGAGTGCACAATTGAGTTGGACGCATCTCCGAGAGATCATCCCTATCGACGCCCCCCTCAAACGCGGCTTCTACGCGGAGATGTGCCGCGTCGAACGCTGGGGCACGCGCACGTTGTGCAAGAAGATGGGCAGCATGCTCTACGAGCGTACGGCTTTGTCAAAGAAACCTGCCAAGCTTGCCAAGCAGGAGCTGGACGCGCTGCGCGACGAGGACAAGCTTACGCCCGATCTCGTGTTCCGCGATCCGTACTTCCTCGATTTCCTGGGCTTGAAGGACACGTACAGCGAGAAGGACGTGGAAAGCGCGATTCTGCGGGAGATGGAGAGCTTCATCTTGGAGCTGGGGGGTGGGCTTCTCGTTCGTCGCTCGGCAGAAGCGCATCACGGTCGACGACGAGGACTACTACTTGGACCTGCTGTTTTACCATCGTCGGCTCGGCCGACTCGTGGTCATCGAGTTGAAGCTGGGCAAGTTCCGCGCCGCGGACAAGGGGCAGATGGAGCTGTATCTGCGCTGGCTCGACAAGTACGAGCGCGAGCCCAGCGAGGAGTCGCCGTTGGGGCTTCTCCTGTGCGCCGGCAAGTCGGCCGAGCGCGTGGAACTGTTAGAGTTGGAGCGCAGCGGCATACGCGTGGCCGAGTATCTCACTGGTCTGCCGCCGAAGGATGTGCTGGAGCGCAAGCTGCACGACGCGATTCTGCTCGCGCGGGAGCGACTGGAACTCACGCAAAGGCGCGAAGACGCAAAGGGGGCGGGAGAGTGATGGGACCGTCCTGTTCAGCGATGTGGCAGCGGGGACGGCCCAACAGGAACACTCGCCTCATAGCATCCACTCTTGTTGCCTTGCTTGGCCGTAAGGAGCAGGAAGGCATAGCGGAATACTTGACGAGAGCGAACGGCAGACTCCACGGCCTTGAGCAATCGTTCGCAGAGCAGATCAGTAGGCTAAGAGTGTACCGTACCGCCATGATCTCCGCCGCCATCGCCGGCAAGATTGACGTCCAGAGGATGGTGTAGCTGTGCTTCTCTCCTGGCAGATACGCTATCTCGACACGCGTGACAGGGAATTCAAGGATCGCCACCTATGGCTTGAGACGGACCAACTCGACCCAGTCACGCGAGCAGCCGTCGAAGCGACTTACGACATGCAGGAATCATGGCACAGTCGCGAGATGGTGCGCTTTCGCCATCTCTTTGAGGAGAGGGAGCAATCAAAGGCCGAGCTGCAAGATACCTTTGCCCGGCACGGACGCATGGACAGCTTCACCATCGTGGATTACGTCGAAGATGAGATGGGCAAGGAGTTGAGCAAAAACGAGGTGGCCAAGGTCTTGACCGGCAACCCGGAGGCACTGATGCTCCCAGCGCAGGCCATGCAACACGATGTGGACTACCTGATTTCACCCAAGCCCCCGATCATGATCGACGAGGTCGCGCTGTCGGACGAGCAACTCGGTGTTCTTGGCTACTTCGCGCGAGACCCTCGGGAGATGACTGCGTCCGCCTTCTTGAAGGAAGGCCCCGGGAGTCTGAAGCGTCAAGGCAACAGCGCGGTGACGCTTCACACGGCTGTCACTGACGAGGAGATCCGATCCTTCGTCACGATCTTCCGGCGTCTGTACATGGTAAGAGAGCCAGCCAACTTCCTCAAAGCCGTCGCGGCCTTCTCAGAGGCCACTGGGGACTTCCCGCTGACCAACTGGGTCTGTGGTGTCGCTAGGGCTTATGAACAAGACCTCCAGGGCAAGCCCACGTTAGTGCCTATCGTCGGGAGGAGCGACTGGCCCTTTACCCGGAAGCGCTTGATCGACGTGTTCCTCTACACGCAGTACGCTCACCAGCCCGACGAGCAGCGGGCCAGGCAGTTTCAAGAGTGCTTGGCTTCGGCGGACAGCCAGCTTCCCCTGCTGACCTGGATGTTCTTGAAGGAGTTGCGGTATTGCGCGGGGCCCATGCGAAGCGCAGGGGTTATCATTGCCAGGTTCTACGACCGGTACTGCCAGCACCATGACGTCTCTGCTGATGTTTTGGCATCCGTGTCCGACGCGAATCCTGGGATCGGGACGCGGGAGAAGAAAGAGGAGCGCTGCGAACGGATACTGCAAGAGAAGGCCAATGAACTGGCCGAGGCGATGTGGCAGGAGAAAGACCCGCCGCCGGGCGGCCCAACGCAGTTCCTCGACGAGGCGCGTCGGCAGTTGGAGGCGGCGATCAGTGCCCAAGCCGCAGCAAGCAAGGAGGCAAGCTGATGCCCAAGCACAAGCTCCAGCCCAAGTTCACGATCACGAACGCGATCTCCGCGGCGCTGACGCGAATCGAGCGCGCGCGGGGGTTCCTGGAAGCCGCGACACTATCCGAGGACTGGGTGCGTCGCATGGGCGACCGAGCGCTCGTGCTGGAGGCGCACCACACGACCCACATCGAAGGCACGCGGCTCACGCTTGAGCAGGCCCAGCGGATTCTTGCGGGCGAGTCGGTGCCTGAGGCGGACCCGGATGACGCGCGGGAGCTGCTGAACTATCGCCAAGCGTTCGACTTCGTGTCCGAGTACCTCGATAGCGGATCACCCATCACGGAGGGCCTTGTGAGGGAGATCCACAAGCGCCTGGTCCAAGGCGTGCGAGGTGGCGCGGCGAAGCCTGGCCAATACCGCAAGGTGCAGAACTACGTGGTCAACTCGTCCACCGGCGAGACGATCTACACCCCGCCCCCCGCGCAGGGCGTGCCCGCGCTGATGAGGGAGTTGATGGACTGGCTGAACCAGGACCACGAAACCCATCCCGTACTCGTCAGCGGCATCGCGCAGTTCCGATTGGTGCACATCCACCCGTTCCTCGATGGCAACGGCCGGACCTCGCGTCTGCTGTCGACGCTGTGCCTCTACCGCGCGGGCTACGACTTCAAGCGGATCTTCACGATCAGCGAGTTCTACGACCGGGACCGGCCCGCGTTCTACCGCGCGATTCAGAGCGTGCGCGAGGAGGACATGGACATGACGGGCTGGGTCGAGTACTTCGTGAAGGGCTTGGCCACCCAAATGCAGGAAGTGACCCAGCGCGGCCGGCAGGTGATCAAGCAGGACGTGCTGGCCAGGGAACACGACCTGTCCGAGCGCCAGACGCAAGCGCTCGCGCACATTTTGGAGCAGGGCCGGCTCACGATCCAAGACTATGAAGGCTTGTGCCCTTCGGTCACACGTCGCACCCTCCAGAGGGATCTAA
>JAJRTI010000134.1 GCA_024278415.1 Planctomycetota bacterium
GCGCTGCGCGAGCGGGCCCTTCGAGCACCACACTTGCTTGAGCGCCCATTGCCGGTAGCGCTTCGCGACCGCGAGCCAATCGCCCTGCACGGGCTGAAGCACGACGTCGTAGCCCGGATCGAATACCTTGCCCGGCACGCCGAGGTCCTCGGGCACGAACTCGAAGTAGAACTCCTCGCCGGCCGTATACGAGAAGCGCTTCAGCTCCGCGGCGCCGTCCTCGGTCGCAAGGTAGAGGCTATTGCGCCCGCGTGTGAGGCCGAGGAACTGCATGGGCCAGTTGCCCGAGGGATAACGGCCGATCTGCCGGCCCGTGAAGTTGCGATGGCGAAAGCCCCAGTTGCCGCGAGGGATCGAAACGTCGACCGCGCCTGTTCTGCCGAGCTTTTCGACCAGGGGGAAGCGCACGAGGAGGATACCGTCGTTGTTGGGCAGCTTACCCTGGACGCGCATGCGCCCGCGCAGGCCGGAGGGGGTGATGCGCCAGCGGGTCTGCACGGTGAGCGCTCCCGCGATCTTTGTCCAGGTGAAGGTGACGCCGTCCTTGGTGAGGGTGGCCTTGGGATCTGACCGATCGGTTGGATCAGACGGATCAGACGGATCGACCCACCGCGACTCGCCCGCGGCTTTGCCGACCTGAATCTGCCACGCGGCCGCGGGCGCGGTGGAGCGCACGAAGTCGTGGCCGGTCCTCGCGTCGCACAGACCCAAGAGGCCGCCTCGGCGGTGGAACAGCGCGAGGGTCTTGGCGTCGTGGAGCAAGAGCAAATCGCCGGCGCGCTTGGCCACTGGGCCGTCCGCGCTCAAGTCGATCTTGTCCGGCCACGTAGGCAGCCCGGCCATCTTGCGCTGGAGCGTCCACCGCTGGAGCGGCGTCTTGGCCGCGAGGATCCTCGATCGGTCGATCTTCGTCACCGACTCGACCGAGACGCCGGAGGTCGTGCGGACCAGTTGGGTCGTCGCGTCGATGCCGCGCCAGGGACCGATGAAGAGCGTGCCGGCGAATTGCTTCTCGCGGGTCTCCCAGCTTCCGGCCCAGTCACGGATATACTCGCAGAACCCGTGCGGCTGGTCGTACAGGGCGAGGCTGCCGGTTGGCTTGACCAAACCCACGGCCAGGCGGCCGTCATGGATCACGGCCCAACCATGGGCCAACCAGGCCTTCTTGGTATCGGTGAATGCTCCGGACGCGCGGGGCCGCTCGGATGCCCAATTCGGGTAGCCATCCCCGCGGTGGCTCAGGTGGAGGAAGTGCAGTTCGTTCCAGGGGCGCTCCTTCTCCTGGGTTACCTTGGCCGTCACACGGATCAGCGGCGACCCGGCGCGGCACTCGTACCGATACACCGCCCGCGCGGCGGCTTGGCCGTTCGTGGTGTGCTTGTATCCGGCCTCGACGCGGAAGACGGCCACGAGCGGGCCCGCGCGATCGAGCGTCACTCGCGCGTCGAGGTCGTTCTTAAGCCAGTGGCCTTTCTTCTCGGCCGTCTTGTCCCACAGGCGGTCGTCCAGATACACGTCCTTCCGGAGCACTGAGCCCGGCAACGCGAAGGCCGGGAAGAACGCGGTGTCGCTGGGCGAGAATTCGAGGCGATAGTAGTCGTTTCGAACGGATACGGTATTGGCTGCTTGCGAGGCCGACAGGCGAGGCGCGGGTTGATTGGGGGGGGCGGCATCGTCTTGTGCGCCGGTGTAGACCATGAACATTCGCGTGGCGCCGCGTCGCGTGAGCCCCGGCGCGTGGAAGTAGAGCGTATCGCCGATGCGCTGGCACGTGACGCGGCGCAACACGCGGTTCGCGCCATCGATCTCTAGCACGACGTCGGCCTTGCCGGCCGGGGCGATCTTGACCTTGGCGATCGCCTCGAACGCGTCGCTCGGGCTGGCTTGCAGTGTGACGCGAAACGCGGAAGCTTCGGGGTGCAGTTGGCGCGCGTCTTGGGGAGGCGAAGCATGCGGTGCGGCAAGCATGAGAAGTAGGCAGACGAAGTGGGTCATGGTGTTTCTCCGAGAATGCCCTGTGAGGATGTTCGGTTGGGCTCGGCCTACGGCCCATCGCCATCAGGATAATGACTTGCCATCTCATGTGAGTCGGACAGCGGGGTTCGCGCCCATTGCGCCGGGCGGACCGCTGGCTTGTCCGGCGGATTGTGGTGCGATCTCCCTACTCGTATCGCAGCGCCTGGATGGGATCCTGCGACGCGGCTTTCCAGGCGGGATAGCTGCCGAAGATGACGCCAACGGCCACGGATACGACGAACCCCACCACGACGGCCTCCAACGAGACGACCGTGCGCCATTTGGCCCAGACCGCGATGAGTTTGGCGATAAGGGGCCCGGAGGCTACTCCAAGCAGCCCGCCGGTCATGCTCACGGCCGTGGCCTCGATGAGGAACTGCTTGAGCACGTCCCGCTTGCACGCGCCCACCGCGCGGCGAATGCCGATCTCCTTGGTGCGTTCGGTGACCGACGCGAGCATAATGTTCATGATGCCGATGCCGCCGACGATGAGCGAGATTGCCGCGGTGGCTCCCATGACGTAGTTGAAGATCCGCTGCGTGGCTTGTGCGCGGCGAAGCAGCTCCTCGGGCACGATGAGTTGATGGTCCTCGACACCGTGGTGCCGGCGGTCGATCACCATCTGCACCACCTCCGCGGTCTCCCGCACGTTCTCGCCGTCTTTGACTCGGACCGAGATCTCGTCGATCTCGCTGCGCTCCGGGTTGTGCTTCACGCGCTTGAGCGCGGTCGAGAGGGGGATGTAGATGTCGTGGTTGAGGTCGACGGTGCTGATCGCCTTGATCTTGCCCTTGGGGATGTCCTTGCCCTCCATGACGCCCACCACGTGGTACCACGCGAGGCCCAGGCGAATGCGCTGGCCGATGGCTTCTTCGTTCGCGAACAGCTCCTTCTTGATACTCTTGCCGAGCACGCACACGGGCCGGCAGTATTTCATGTCGATGTCGCTGAGGAAGCGGCCGCGCTCGACGAAGTAGCTCGCGGCCTCTTGGTATTGAGGGGTGGTGGCAATGATGCGCGCCTTGGGCTTCTTGGCCCGGAGGCGCACGTCGACTTCCACGAGTTTCATGGGCACGGCCCGGTCGACGGTGGGCACGACCTCCTCGATCGCGCGGGCGTCGTCCCACGAGAGGCCGTTCGAGAGCTTGCGTCGCGCCTCGATGAGTTCTTGCCCCTTGAGTTGGATTGCGCGCACGCGCACGTTGTTGGCGCCCATTTGGCGGATTTGTTCGACCGCGTCCCGGCGCGCACCTTCGCCGATGGAGGCCATGGCTATAACGGCCGCGACGCCAAGCATGACGCCGAGCATGGTCAGCAGCGTGCGCATTTTGTGCGCGAGGAGGCCCTCGGCCACGCCGATGCGGAGCACGTCGAGCCACTTGAGATCCCGGGGCTCGACGTTGGAGTGGGTGAAGTCCACGTTGATTCGCTCGGTCTCGTCGATCAGCTTCTCTTCGCCTCGCACGTCCTCCTCCCCCACGACCTTGCCATCGCTCAGGCGCACGATGCGGTCCGCGCAGTGCGCGAGCCGGTCGTCGTGTGTGACCACGATGATGGTCTTGCCTGCCCGGTTCAGTGCGCGGAACACGCGCATGATGTCCTGGCCGGTCGCGGAGTCGAGGTTGCCGGTGGGCTCATCCGCGAGGATGAGTTTGGGGTCGTTCACGAGCGCGCGCGCGATGGCCACGCGTTGGACTTGGCCGCCGGACAGTTCTGTGGGCTTGTGCGCGAGCCTGTCGCCGAGGCCCAGCGCGGCCGCGGCCTCGGAGCAGCGCGCCCGGCGTTCGCGGCCGTCGATGCCGGCGTAGACGAGGGGCAGCCCGACGTTCTGCACCACTGTGTTTTCCGAAAGCAGGTTGAACGTTTGGAACACGAACCCCACTTTCTTGTTTCGGATACGCGACAGCTCCGTGTCGTCCAACTCGTCCACCCGGACTCCGTCGAGCACGTACGCGCCGGCCGTGGGCTTGTCGAGGCAGCCCAGCAGGTGCATGAGCGTGGACTTGCCTGAGCCGGACTGGCCCATGATGGACACGAACTCTCCCTCTTCGATCTGGAGGTCGATCCCGGCGAGGGCCACGACTTGGGTGTCGCCCATCTGGTAGACGCGCTGCACGTTGGTGAGATCGATCAGCATGGGCGGGCTCAGTTCACACGCTTGGGGATCAGGACCACGTCGCCTGCCTTCAGGCCCTTCTTCACAAGGATTTTGCTTGTGCCGGCGAGGCCGGTCTCGATGTCGCGGCGCACGGGCTTGCCGTCCACCTCAACCCACACGAACTTGCGCACCTCGGGGCGCTGCCCGGTGGCGCTCCACTCCTCCTGCACGGCGCGGTAGGGCACGGCGATCGCGTCGGGCACTTCGTCGACGATGATGTCGAGTGTCGCGGTCATGGTGGGGCGCAGGCGCGGGTCATCCTCCTCGATCTCGACGACGAGTTCGAAGATCATGACACCGCTCGTGTCGCGCCGGATCACGCTCTGGCGTTTGTAGCTGCGGTCCTTGGCGATGCCGGCAATGCGCGTGACCTTGCCGTGGAACTTTTCATCGGGGAACGCCTCGAGGGTGACCTCCGCCCGCTGTCCGAGGCCGATGCGGCTGAAGTCAACTTCGTTGACCTGCGTTTCCGCGACCATCTTGGACAGGTTCACAATGTCGAGGAAGGGGCCGCCCTTCCAAACGCGCTTGCCCTCTTCGGGCTTGCCCCACTGGACGTTGTAGAGCACCGTGCCCTCGGTGGGTGCGTACAGGACCGCGCTCTGGACCGTCTTGGTGTCGCGGCGCAGGTATTCCTGCTTGCGCTCCACCTCGGCAAGGGCCACGTCGACGGACGTGTCTTTGAGTGCGAGTTGCGCCGCCTTGTTCTTGTACGCTTGCGCGAGCTTGACTTTGGCTTGGGCGACTCGCTCTTTGGCGATGTTGATGTCTTCCTGGGGCGCGCCTTTCTTGACCAGCTCCAATTCGACCACGGCCTTGTCGTACGCGGCGCGGGCTTGCTGGTACGCGAGCTTGCCCCGAATGAGTTCGCCTTGGGAGGCGACGCCTTTTTCCCAGAGCGCCTTGGTGCGGTCGTACTTGTCCTTGGCCGCGTCGTAATTCACGCGGGGTCGCTCCATGGCGATGTTGGCCGCCTCCAGCTCTTGCGCCGTCGGCTGGCTTTCCAGATCGTGCAGCCGCGCGAGTTCGCGCTTGAGGCCGATCTGCGCGATCTGGCACTCAGCCGCGAGGAGTTTGCTCGTCAGCTCTCGGTCGAGCTTGGCCTTCTCGTGGAGGGCCTGGGCGGCTTGGAGGAGCAACTGGTCGCTCTCGACGCGTTCGCTGACTTCGTGGTCGTCTATGATGGCCAGCTTGTCGTCTTTCTTCACGTACGTGCCCTCTGGCACGAGTTCGAGGATCTCGCCGTTGATGGGCCCAGCCACCACGAGCGCATCCCGCGGCCTCAGTTCACCAGTCTGTGGCACGTATACCCGAAACGTCTCTGGCTTGATGACGACGCGGGCCACCACTTCGAAAGGCTTGCCATCTGGTGAGAGGCGATTGCACGCGCACAGGCCCAGAACAAGCCACGCACAGCACCGCGCGAAGCGCAGGGCCCGCGGCTTTCGGCGTGCGTGGGGCAGGTCCATCAGGGGTTGGCCTCCGGCTCAGCAAGACACACCACCTCGTTCGCGGCCAGGCCTTTCGTCACCACGACGCGGCCATCGGCCGACACCCCCGTCTCGATGCGGCGTTCGACGGGTTTGCGGTTGTCCACGACGTAGACGAACTTCGCGCCGTCGATCTTTCTGAACACGGCGGTCAGGGGCACGCTGATCGCGTCGGGCACTTCGCCAACGAAGATCTCGATGTTCCCGGCCATGCCGGAGCGCAGGCGGTCGTCGCTGCCATCGAGGCGCGCCTTCACGTCGAAGACGCGGATGCCGCTGTCCTCCTTGCCGCTCTTGCCGGCCCACCACCGGCGGCCTTGGGACTTCTGGCCCTTTTCCCGGGCGATATTGCCAATCTCACAGACGCGGCCAGTGAACGTCTCGCCGTGCACTGCGTCGAGCACGACCTTCACCTTCTGCTTCAGCTTCACGCTGGCGATCACGGCCTCCTCGATTTCCACTTCCGCGATCATGGTGCTCAAGTCTTCCAGCGACATGAGGTGGTTGCGTGGCCGCACGGCCACGCCCTCCTTGATCTTTTCCAGGCCGTTGCCCTGCCAGACCTTCATGTACACCACGACTCCCGCTTTGGGCGCGTAGAAGTCGGCCTGCTTGATGGACTCCTGGAAGCGTTCGAGTTGCATGTGTTGGAGCTTTTCGGACCACTGGGCGGCCTCCAGATCCAACTCCGCTTGCCGCACCTTGAGATCGAGGTTCGCCTGGGCCTCGCCGTATTGCACGCGAGCCTCTTCCAGGTCTAGCGCGGCGAACGCCAGCTCCAGTGGCTCGGCGCCGGCGAGGACACGGTCGTAGGCGAGGCGCTTGGCCTTGCTATCCATGGCCGCGGCCTTGGCCGCGAACATCATCTCGTTGAACTTGGCCATGCTTTGGATGCCGAGTTTGGCCAAGCGCTTGATGGGCTCGAACTCTTGGCTGGCGAACGCCGCGTCGAGCGCGGCCTCGCGCCAGTCTGCCTCGGCTTTGGCGGCCGAAACGGAGCCGGGCAGAGCGCGCAAGTCGGACAGGGCCAGCTCTTTCAGGCGTAGATCCGCGGACCGGCGCGCCACCTCCGCGGCCAGCTTGCCCTTTTGGATCGCCAGGGTCTTGGCCAGTTGCTGCACTTCGGCCTTGGCGCGCCTGAGGTCGGCCTTGTAGTCCCGCTCCATGCGTTTGAGTTCGGTCTTGTCGAGCGACATGAGGAAGTCGCCCTTCTTGACGGTCGTGCCTTCGGGCACGAGCTTGGTGATTTTCGTGTTGACCCATCGCCGGAAGAAGGGGCAGATGATCTTGCGCGCGTTCTCGGCCCGCAACTCACAGCGCTCCCGTATGGACACGACGAAACGCCCGCGCTTGGCCCTCTCAGTGGGCACGTTGACGCCGGCGTTCTTCTCCGTACAGCCCCAGCACAGTGCGAGGAGGCAGGCGGCGCGAGCCCAATGTCGGCCCGTCCTCATGGAGCCGCCTCCCCGGTCTCTTCGGGCTTGAGGCAGACCTGCTGCCCGGCCTCGAGCCCAGACTCGATCACGACACGGTCTGCGTTGGCCCTGCCCACTTGCACGGGCACGCGCTCGACGCGCCCAGCCCGGGGGACGAACACCACGCGCTCGCCTTGGTCTTCCAGCACGGCGTCCCGCGGCAGAGACAGCGCGGAGTCGCTCGTCCACACGATGATATCCGCTCGGCCCATCATGTTTGGCTTGAGCACGGGATCGCTCTGCTCGACCGCGATGATGACGTCGAAGACTCGGATGCCGGTGTCCTTGCGCTCCTGGGCAAAGCCCACGGTCTCGGTCTCGCTGCTGTCTTTGGCGACCTTCCCGATCTCGAGGACTTTGCCGGCGAAGATCTTGTCTGGCACGGCGTCCACGCGCACGCGCGCGTGCTGTCCGACCGCGACCTGGGCAATGTCGCTCTCCCTCACGCGCGTTTTCAGGTGCATGCGGGAGAGGTCTGGCAGGTCCATCATCATCGCACCCTTCCACATGGTAACGCCCTTGCCCAAGCGCTTACCGAATAGGCTGCGGTACGCGACCATGCCGTCGGCTGGGGATTTGAAGTCGCAGCGAGCCAAGTCTTCCTCTTGGCGTTTGATATCGTTCTCTGCCTTGTCCACGGTAGCCTTCGCTTTCTCGATGCCCGCCTTGAACTGCTTGATAGTGTCGGGCAGCTCCTTCTGCACCTCCGACAGGTCGAGTTGCGCGCGCTTAGCCTTGAGCTTGGCTTCCTCGATGGTGTCCGGGTGCGTGCCTGCCTTTGTGGCGCGGTAGTTGACCACGCTCGCCTTGTATTCCGCGAGGGCCTTGTCGTAGGTCAGCTTCACGGCCCGCACGTCCGAGGGGGTAAACACGGCCTTGCCGGTCTTGTCCTGCGAGACCGCTTGCATGGCCTCGAACTCAGCCTTGGCCGCGTCAATGACGGCTTTGGCGCGCTTCAACTCGATCTCCGCGCGCTTGAGGTCGTCGGGCCGGGGGCGGTTCTCGAGGTCCTGCACTTCTAACTCCGCGATGCGCAGATCTGCCCCGAGCGTGACGACCTTGGCCCGCAGGCTCTCCTCCGTGGCCTTGAGTCGCTGCTGGGCCTCCTTCAAGCGCGCGACCGCGATTCGATAGTTCGCGCGGCCTTGGCGGAGGCTCTCCTCGATCTCGCGTTTGTCGAACTTGACGATCGGGTCGCCCTTCTTGACCATCGTGCCCTCGGGGATGAGCCAGATGATGGGCTTCCAAGAGATGGGGCAGGGCACGCCGATGCTCTTGGCCGCCTTGAGCTTGCCCTTAGCTTGCACAACCACCTCGAAGGGCCCGCGCACAACCTCGACCGTCACGTACGGCGCGCGCCCCGTGCCCAGCCATTGGCGCAACCAGGCTGCGCCGGCCAGGGGAACCGCGGCCAGCAGCAGCAGCGCAAGGAGCGTGAGGAGGATCGTTTTGGGTTTCATCCGCGGTGGTGGCTCGGACGGTGTGTGTAGCCGAGCCCGCCAGGGCCCGGGTATTCCAGGCGTGCACATCGCTCCGCGCGACTATGCTTCCCGAAGGTTGGCAACCTTCGGGAGGGGCGGTCGCCGCATGCGCCGGCATGCGGGCGGAATACCACACAATTCGCCGATCGCCCGTCGGCTCGAAGCCTGGCGGCTTGGGCTACCATGGCGCAGATTTGGAAATCTGCCCCACGAGTGCCGACCATGCCTGGGGCGGCTAGATCGACGTGACCACCAAGTCCGCGGACTGGATCTCCGGCAGTGCGTTCAGTTCGGCCATGACCACCTCGGGGATCTCGCTGTCCACGTTGTACACGGACGCGGCCGTGCCGGCGGGGCGGTTGCGGCCCAGGTTCATGCCCGCGATGTTCACTCGGTTCCGGCCCAGGATCGTGCCCACCTTGCCAATGACGCCCGGCACGTCGTCGTTGCGGATGAACAGCATGTGGCTACCGATTTCGGCTTCGAACTCATGCTCGCACAGGCCGACCAGGCGCGGGGACTGGTCGTGGAAGATCGTGCCGCGTGCTTGGCGTTGCTCCACGTCGGTGGTCAGCGTCACCGTGACGAGGCTGGCGAACACGAGCGAGTTGTGCGATTGCCGTGTGGCGATCTTGATGCCGCGGCTTTCCGCGACGTGCCGCGCGTTGACCATGTTCACGTCTTTCACCCGGCTGTGGAGCAGGCCCTTGACCGCGGCGACGATGAGGGGGTCTACAGGCATGGACGCGATCTCTCCGCCCAACTCGACCTCGATCTGCTGCACCTTGCCTTTGCCGAGTTGGCTGAGGATGCAGCCCAGGCCCTCCGAGAGCCGGATGAACGGCATGAGCCGCGGCAGGAGTTCGCGGTCCACGGACGGCATGTTGATCGCGTTGGTCACCACGCCCTGGAGCAAGAAGTCGCGGATCTGTTCCGCGACCGCGATGGACACGTTCTCCTGGGCTTCCACGGTCGAGGCGCCGAGGTGGGGCGTGCAGATGACGTTGTCGAACTTGAGCAGCGGGTGGCCGGTCGGAGGCTCCTCGACGAACACGTCGAGCGCGGCCCCACCGACCTTGCCCGACTCCAGCGCCGCGGCCAGCGCGGCCTCGTCCACGATCCCGCCACGCGCGCAATTGATGATGTACACGCCGTCCTTGGCCTTCTCGAACGCGGCCGCGTCGATCATGCCTTTGGTCTCCGGCAGCAGCGGTGCATGCACGGTGATGATGTCCGCGCGTGCGAGCAGTTCGTCGAGCGAGACAAGTTCGATACCGAGGTCTGCGGCCTTATCTTGCGACATAAACGGGTCTTCCGCGATGACCTTCATCTGGAAGCCCTTGGCGCGTTCGGCCACTGCGCGGCCGATGCGGCCGAGGCCGACGACGCCCAAGACTTTGTTGTACAGCTCCGACCCCATGAACTTGCTGCGCTCCCACCGGCCCGCCTTCAGGGACGCATTGCCCTGGGGGATGCGCCGCGCCAAGGCCATCATCATGGCGAACGCGTGTTCCGCGGTCGTGATGGTGTTGGCCTCCGGCGTGTTCATCACCACCACGCCGCGCGCGGTCGCGGCCGGCACGTCGACGTTGTCCACGCCCACGCCCGCGCGGCCCACGACCTTGAGCTTAGCCGCGCGCGCGATGACCTCAGCCGTGACCTGTGTGCCGGAGCGCACCGCGAGGCCATCGTACTCGGCGATGGTTTCGAGCAACTCTTCGGGGCTCAAATCGGTACGGACATCGACGTCGATGCCGTCTGCGGCTTCGAGGATATCGATGCCCTTGGGGGCAAGCTTGTCGCTAACGAGGACCTTCATTCAGCGCTCCATTCGGCCCGCCGCAGCAGCGGGATCAGCATCGTTGTCATTGACAGGAATCAAACGGCGTACTATAGCTCCGCCTCCCGCGGGGGTCAAGGAAGGCACGGTGCGCCGCAAGTGCCAGCGATTCGCGCTTGTCTGCCATTTCGGGAGGGCCTTGCCATCCTTGCGGTTGTGCGCGGGCCATGGTACCATTGGCAGTAACTGTTACCTGCTCGACATTCCGAAATCTCGCCCTTCCTGGACACTTTTCCGCGTGGCATGGTCCATTAATATCGGCCGGGTGTTCGGCATCCGCCTACGATTGCACCTGACCTTCCTGCTGCTGCTGGGGTTCTTTTTTATCGAGGGGCTCACTGCCGGGGGGCTGGCGCAAGGGCTGCTGTCGCTGCTGTTCATCTGCGGCGTGTTTGTCATCGTGGTTCTCCACGAACTCTCGCACAGCCTGGTGGCGCTGGCCCACGGCATGCAAGTGGCGGACATCACGCTGCTGCCGATCGGCGGGGTGGCGCGGCTGGGCGCGATGCCGGAGGATGCCGCCACGGAGATCAAGGTCTCCATCGCGGGGCCGCTGCTGAACTTCGCGTTGGCCCTCATCGGGTTGCCATTCCTCATCATGATCGGTGCGGGCACCTTCCTCTTGCAATTGCCGGCGACACCGCTCGGCTTCGTGATGCAACTGTACGTGGTCAATTTGATCATGGGGGTCTTCAACCTCATCCCTGCGTTCCCCATGGACGGCGGTCGCATCTTCCGGGCCGTGTTGGCGATTCGCCGGGACTACGTGTCTGCGACGCAGACCGCCGCGCGTGTGGGCCGGCGTATTGCAATTGTCATGGGCATCCTCGGCATCTTTTACAACCCGTGGCTTATCGTGCTGGCCGTGTTCCTGTGGAGCGCTGGTGCGCAGGAGGAACGCATGGTGCGTATGCGCCACAGCATGGCGAGCCCGTTCGGGCCGGCCGTATGGGTCGGGCCCCCGCCGCCCGCGGGCAGCCCTGATGTGGCTGACACGGCCGAGGCCTTCGACGACTTGCACCGGCGCATGCGAGAGATGATGTGGCATCTGCACCGCCGCGGGCCGTAGCGCAGTCGCCGTGTGAGCGAGCTGGTTGTAGTGGCGACCGTTAGGGCTCCCTGTGCTCCGATGGCGAATCGCCACCCGAGCGGAAGGCCCTCACGGGCCTACTACAAGCGGGACTGTGCCGGCCGCGGCGCGACACGACGTCTAGCGTTTTGCAAACCCAAGCCCCGAAAGGAGTATCGCCATGAGGACGCATCGCATGGGTTGGACAACGTTGGCCGTTGCGGCCAGCCTGTTTGCCGCTTGGGTTGCTCCCGCCGAGGCAGGGCTGCCCGGCGACTGCATCGCCCTGGTGCGGGTGAAGAGCCTGGACCGCGCGCTCAAGGACATGGGCGAGTTTGCCGCGCAGATACAGCCGGGCATGAACGATCAAATGCTGGCCATGTTGCTGGGGCAGGCCCTGAGGAATCCAACACTCAACGGCATTGATCGCAGTAAGCCGGTTGTCGCCGTCTTGCTCGACCCTATGCAGTACGGCACCAAGGCGGTTGCGTTGGTCATGCCCATTAGCGACCGGGCGCAGTTCGAGCAAGCGCTCGTGAGCGGCGCCATGACCAAGGCCGACCGGCCGGACGGGCTCACGTCGTTCACCACTCCCCGTGGCAAGGAACTGCTCATGGCGTACGCGGAGGCGCAGGTGGTGGTGGCCTGGGCTGCGCCGGTTTGCCAGAGCGCGCTATCGCTCTGCCAGGAGGGGCAACTCGCCCTGCCGCCAACTGCGCCGGCCGTGGCGAATTCGACGATTGCGGTGTACGTCGACGTGGCCAAGGTGTGGGGCACGTACAAGCCGATGGTGACGGGCATGGTCGAGGGCATGAAGATGCGGATGCGCAATGGGCTTCAGCAGCAGGCCCGGCAGCAGGGGATGGACCCCGAGATGATGGTCAAGATTGTGGAGGCCGAGATGGGCTGGTGGGTCTCGCTGTTGGATCAGTCGGAAGCCTGGTCGGCCGGCGTTGCGCTCAGCGCGGCCGGCGCGACCGCGCATTCGAGGTGGACGCTGAAGTCGGGTACGCCGATCGGCAACTGGCTGGCCGCGCAGAAGCCGAGCACGCTTGAGTTGCTGCATTGCCTGCCGCAGGATGTGATCCTAGGCGGCACGATGCGGATCCGTGCGTGGCAGCAGGCGCTCGGATGGTATTGGGACTTTGTGGAACTCATGGCAGGGAAGGCCGCGCCCGAGGTCATGCCGACGATGCGGACCGCGACTGAGGAGTGGCTGCTCGCCATAGACGAGGAGATCGCCTTCGCTCTGGTGGAGCCGTCCAGCGAAGCCGGAGGCATCGAGGTCGTGTACGCGGTTGCGATCAAGGATCACGCGAAGGCCAAGGAACTGATCGGGCGGTTGCCTGAGTATGTGGAGGCGTCCAACAAGATGAATGCGCAACTGGGCACGAATACGCAGGTGGAGTTCACGGCCAACGTGGGGACGTACCGGGGGTATGCGATCCATGCGTACGAGACCAAGATCGACTGGGGCAAGGCTTCGCCCCAAGCTGCGCCAATGATGGCCGACCTCGTCGGCAAAACGATGCGCGGCGAGTTCTCGCTTGTCAAGAACCGGATCGTAGCCGCGCTTGGCAAGAACGCGCGCAAGCGTCTGACGGAACAGGTGGATCTCGTGCTGGACGGGGGGCCGAGCTTGGCGGACTCGGCCGCGATGCAGGAGGTGTTCGGCTCGATGCCCAAGGATCAGTCTGCGGTGGGCATGCTCGCGCCGGCCGCGCTGCTGCGCCTTGTCAAGCAGTTTGCGCCCATCCCGCCCCGCGTGAAGTACGAGAGCCCCGCCGGCATCGGGTTCACGTGCAGACTGAGTGCGAACACGGTTGACGAAGCGATGATCGTGCCCATGAAGGAGATCGTGGCCATTCAGCAGGCGGTCGTGGCGGCTAAGATGGGGCCGCAGGGGGATGCGCCAGCCCCAGCCGCGCCGGCTCCGTAACGCTGAGTCCTGTACGTTACCCGTCCATGCTGGGATGCTGCGCGTTTGCTGCACCCTCGTGCACGCGCCCCCTGAACGCGTTGCGGCCTTGCCGTACGGCGGACCGGATTCCTCGCAAGAGACGAGACGCTTCTGAGCATCAGGAGGCATCGCATGCGAAGAGCCGTGAGCGTGACACTGTTCGCCTGCACACTCGCGATGGCGAGCCCGGTTCTCGCCGAGTCCATCTTCGTGCAGGCGGAGGACTTCGCCTGCGACGGCAAGACATGGGCTGTGCGGAAGCAGACCGGGCCGTATGCTCCGGATAGCGGGTTGAAGCACCTCGGGGGCGCGAGGGGCGGTCAAGGGGCCGCGTGGAAGGAGGTGGAGATTCCGGAGCAAGGTCGCTACTTCGTGTGGGTGCGGCATACGGTCATGCGCGGCGGGAAAGTGGGGCCGTTCAAGGTGTCGCTCAAGCGAGGGGACGAGGTGCTTGCCGAGGCCGCATTCGATACGAAGCCGCCTGCGAAGTCACCTCGCTATATCCATCGCTACGACTTCAACCGATTCGAGGCCGAGTTGCCGGCTGGCCCAGTCCGCATCGAGATCACGAAGCTCCCGCCCCTCAACTGCCCGGGATGGACCCGCTACGTGGACTGCCTTGTGCTGACGACCGACAGCATGTACGTGCCCAAGGCGTCCGACTTCCAGCCCAAGATCTGGTTGCGAGTGACGCTCGGGCCTTCTGTGAAGAATCCTGTCTATGTCCATTGCTTCAGCGACCATTACCGACCGCCGTGGTACAAGCACTTCAGCCTCTCCAAGGACGGGTACGAGGAGCGGGTCTCTCCGCGACGCGGGAAGGCCGCGTTCCTTCGAGCCGGCGAGTCCACGCCCTGGTGCGACATCACCCCCGCGATCCACGAGGACCGCGGGGCCAGGCTGGAGTTGCGCCTTGCGGAGAAGTATTCGTATACCGAATGGGTTCCGAGTTGCGACGCGGTGTTCGAGTTTGCCACCGCGCCCAGCGATGACGCCATTGTGAAGCGGTTCGAGCGCCGCGGCGCCGGGGCCGGATTGACTGTCGTGACTCCCGGCGTGCTGACCAAGGAGACCGCCAGCGCGTTGCGCCGCGACCGAGATTATTTCGAGGACTCGCGCAAGCTCGCGGCCACGCTACCCAAGGTGGCGTGGGGCAAGCGGCCCGAGCGGTTCCCGTTTTTCCTGTCGGTGAACCTCCGGCCGCGTCTGTTCGATCCGGAGATCCGCTACGGCGAGTTGAGGATCATCTCGCAGTTGGGCTTCAACGGACTGGTGGGCCATGTTGACTCCACCCTGCGAGGTTTTGGTTTCCGTTTCACCCGGGCCGCAACGAAGTCGTGGTACATGAAGGAGCGCTGCTACCTTCAGCCGGAGCGGGACCGGATCAAGTCGAAGATCGCCGCAGCGGCCGTGAAGTGGAGCGAGACGCCGGCCACGCTCGTGATGTTCATGGACGAGCCCACCGGCAAGCCGCTCGCGCACGCGGCGTCGTGCGCGGTTTGCACGCGGGAGTTCGCCAAGTGGCTGCGCGATGAGGAGCGCGTGCCCCTCGCCGACCTTCGGCGGCAGTCGTGGGACGACGTGCGGCCCGTCACGGCGAAGGCGCGTAACACCGATCCTGCTCTCTACTACTACTCGCAACGCTTCCGCGCCAAGGCGCTCGCCGACTTCCTGCGGTTACAGACGAACGAGATCCGCCGGGCCTTCGCGGGGCTTCCGCCCGCGACCGTGAACTTCAGCGACGGCGCTGTGTTCCGGGCCAACATGTACTTGCAAGGCGTGGATTACTTCCACCTGTTCAAGACCCAGGCCCTGAGCATGGCCTGGAGCGAAGACTGGTCGAACCTCGCGGCCACGTATCAGTGCGCGGGGTACAACGTGGACCTCTTGCGGGCCGCGTGCAAGTATCACGATCAGCCCCTCGGCATGTACCTCATCATCAGCTCAGGCCGCACGCCTCTCGACGTGAAGCTGAAGGCGTACAGCAGCATCGGCCGGGGCGCGCGCATGCTCCAGAGCTACGCGTACGGCATCCCCTACGCGAGCCATCACAAGGGCTGGTACATGAAGCGGGACATGTACGTTGCCGTCAAGGAGTTGGCGCACGAGATCGGCGCGGCAGAGGACCTGCTGCTGCAAGCGAAGCGCATCCCGTCGGAGGTCGCGTTCCTCTACTCGACCACGTCCGACATCTGGACCCTCGGCGCCAACGAGCTGTACGGCCACGACCGCATGCACACGTACCTCGCGCTCATGCACGCGCAAGTGCCGGTCGACTTCCTGAGCGAAGGCGACGTGATCGAAGGCCGGCTGCGGCCGTACAAGGCGCTCTACGTGTTCGGCCCGAACCTCGAAAAGGGGGCCGCCGCGGCCATCGCCAAGTGGACGCAATCGGGCGGCGTCCTCTACTTGGCCGCGGGCGCGGCGACGGCCGATCGATACAACCGGCCGGCCAAGCCGTTGGATGCGGCGCTGGGGCTGTCGCGCGGCGACGTCGAGACGCTCCAAGCTTACACTGGGCCCGGCCGGAACCTCCGCAGACTCGCCCCGAAGGGCCGAGTGTCATTGCCCCGCGGCGCGGCCGACCTTTTCGGCGTGCGCCAGTCGCTCGATGCTGGTGCGACGCGGGGCGCGTCCGTGCTTGCACGCTCCGACGATGGCTCGCCTCTGGCCATGCGCTGCCCGCGCGGGAAAGGCGTTGTCTACGTGATCGGGTTCATGCCGAGCATCAGCTACATCCGCAAGGCCCTGCTCACGCGGGACGCAGAAAAAGCGCGGGCGCCGAAGCCTGCCGATGACATCGGCGTCCCTGGCATGGACAGCGACGCGAACCTAAAGCCGCACGAGCGGAGCTACAACCCGGCGACGTACCCGCAAGCCGAGCGCGAGTTTCTTCTGCTGCCGGTCCGAGAGGCCAAGGTGGTCACCCCGGTCGCGCTGAGCCATCCCCTCGTGGAAGCCTTCTACCTCGAAGGGCCACAAGGCGCGATCGTGACGCTCGCCAACTACAGCCTTCGTCCCATCAAGAACCTGCGGGTGGTCATCCGCTCGGAGCGCGTGGTGCGCAAGCTCGAAAGCGTCCGCCGCGGGCAGCTTGCCTTCAAAGTGACGAACGAAGGCGCTGTGACACAACTGCCACTCCGCGACACGGACATGCTGAAGCTGCACTGGCAGGTCGGTCCTGTGCCATAGTGCTCTTGTGGGCTGTCGAGATTGAGCGAGCCACTTTCGTAGAGGGGCATGTTGGCTCATGCCTTCTGCATCCGTGGGTCCTGCTGACATCCGTGGGCCACTCTCTTCCGTGCTGAGGCCAGGCGGTGCCGCGCGGTGCTTGCCGCGGCCCCCGGAAGATGCCGTTGGCGCCGCGGGCGGTTTGCATCTTGTACAATATGAGGATATAATTCGCGATCAGCAAACATCGTCATCCCTGTTGAGGTGAACCGGATGATTCCCAGGCAGGCCGAGAAAATGCTGCGCGTGCTGGCTCGCGAGTTCAAGGTGGTGGCCGTGATTGGGCCTCGGCAGTCGGGCAAGACGACCCTCACGAGGGCCGTGTTCGGCGACAGGGCGTACGCCAACTTGGAGGAGCCGGACCAGCGCCTGTTCGCTGAGGAGGACCCCCGAGGATTCCTGGCGCAGTTCCCCGAGGGTGCTGTGATCGACGAGGCCCAACGGTGCCCCGATCTGTTCTCCTACATTCAGGTGGCGGTGGATTCGATGTCCAAGCCGGGGCGGTTCATATTGACCGGCTCCCAGCGTTTTGGCCTGCTGGATCGGATCACGCAGTCGCTGGCCGGCCGCGTGGGCTTCCTCCAGTTGCTGCCGTTCTCACTCCAAGAGATCGCCGCGGCGGATCTTGTACCGGACACACTGGACGAGCTTCTTTACCAAGGGTGCTACCCACCGATCTACGATCAGGGGATCGCGCCTGAGCGATGGTACAACGCGTACATCACGACGTACGTGGAGCGGGACGTGCGACAGTTGCTGAACGTGCGCGATTTGGGCGCGTTTCAGCGCTTCGTGGGGCTGTGCGCGGGTTGCGTTGGCCAGCTCCTCAACTCGTCTCGTGTGGCTGCTGATTGCGGCGTCAACCACAGCACGGTGCGTGCGTGGCTGGGCGTTTTGCAGGCGAGCTTCGTCATCATCTTGCTGCCTCCCCACCACCGGAACTTCCGCAAGCGCGTCGTGAAGATGCCCAAGCTCTACTTCTACGACACCGGCCTGGCTGCGCGGCTTATGGGCGTGCAAGACCACACGCAGCTTCGGACGCATCCCATGCGAGGAGCGCTCTTCGAAAACTGGGTCGTTGCCGAGACGTTCAAGGGCCGGCACAACCGCTGCAAGGAGGCAAACCTCTACTTCTGGCGAAACAACGCGGGCCACGAGGTGGACTTGATTGCGGACCATGGGGAGACGCTTCTGCCCGTGGAGATCAAGGCGGGCAGCACGATCGCTAGCGACTGGTTTAGGCCCCTTCAGCGGTGGTGCGACTTGGCCGGCCCCGTGGCCGAGAAAGCGTGGCTTGTCTACGGCGGGGACCAGGCATGCACGCGGTCGGGGGTCAGGGTTTTGCCGTGGCGCGATATCTCAAAGCTCGCGTCGCGCGTCTGAACGGGTCGCAGACGGCCCTCGTGCCATCGTGCGCGGGTGCACCACAAGGACCGCGAGGAGTCTGCGGCCAAGCCGGGGCAGGTGCAAGCCCCACGGCTGTTGGCAGGCCCCGCGGATGGGGATCTTGGCCTATGCTTTCCGCGTCCGTGGGTCCTGCTAACACCCGTGGGCCAATCTTCTTTCCGTCGCCTTTCCACAAGTCGCGGGTCTCGGTCTCAAGGGAGCCGTAATCGCCCCGGCCGTTGCAGCCCGGCGACGATGAGAGTAGCATGAGGTACTGAAATGTGGGGGAACGGAGTCGGTCCGCGTGCTTACAAGCGGGCCTCCGAATCATCAACCATCAGCCATCAACCATTTCCGCCATGACTCACCGAGAACGCCTCAACGCCGTCTTGCACTACCAGCCCTACGACGCGCTGCCCGTCGTGCACTTTGGGTTCCTCAGCGACACCATGACCAAGTGGGCCGGCGAGGGCCACATCACGGGCGAGGAAGCGCGTGGCTGGGCGGACAGCAATCCGCACGACCTGTCGATCACCGAGAAGCTTGGGTTCGACTTCAACTACCACACGCTGTTCGCGCCGGCGTCGGCTCTGATGCCGCCTTTCAAGAGCGAGGTGATCGCGGAGTTCCCGGATGGCTCGAAGCACGTGCTCAACGGCCAGGGGTTAGTGATCCTGCACAAGCCGGACACCAAGTCGATCCAGCCCGACGTGGACCACTTGCTCAAGGATCGCGAGGCGTGGGAGGAGCTGTACAAGCCGAAGCTCCAGTTCGCGGTGGAGCGCATCACCTCGGCCCGCGTGCGCGTGGGCGATGCGCAGGTGCGGTTCGACGAGGGAGCGGACGAGTTCCTTCGCAGCGGCGAGCGGGACTATCCCATTGGGCTGCACTGTGGGAGCCTCTACGGCGACATGCGCACGTGGCTGACCATGGAGGGCGCGTGCTACTTGCTCGTGGACGACGAGCCGCTGTTCGACGAGATCGTCGAGACCAACGCGGAGCTGCGTTATCAATGCACGAAGGCCGCGCTGGAGACCGGCGCGCAGTTCGACTTCGCGCATTTCTGGGAGGACATCTGCTACAAGAACGGGCCGCTGATCTCGCCGAAGGTGTTTTCAGAGAAGATGGGTCCGCACTACAAGCGCATCACGGAGTTGGTCAACAGCTTTGGCATCGACATCGTATCGCTGGATTGCGACGGATGGATCGACGCGCTCGTGCCCACGTGGTTCGAGAACGGCGTGAACACGATGTTCCCCATCGAGGTGGGCACGTGGGGCGCGAACATCGCGCCGTGGCGGGAGCAGTTCGGCAAGGAGCTGCGCGGGGTGGGGGGGATGGACAAGAAGGTCTTCGCCCGCGATTTCGCTGCGGTCGACGCGGAGATTGAGCGCCTCAAGCCGCTGGTGGAGCTGGGTGGGTTCGTGCCCTGCCCCGACCACCGCATCGCGGAAGACGCGGAGTGGGACAACGTGCGCTACTACTGCGACCGGATGCGCGAGGTGTTCGGCGCGTAGGCGGGCGAGGTCAGTCTTGCTCGGGGAACAGCATGGCCATCATGAATTCCTGCTGGAAGTCCGCGCGGCCCCCAAGTTCGATGTAGTGCGTTTCGCGGGAGATGCGCTCGGCCTCGACGCGGCGCTGCTTGCCCACGAGGGCCATCTTCGCGCCGGCGCCGGCCGCGTTGCCCACGAAGCGGATGCGTTCGAGGGGCACGTCGGGCAGCAGGCCGATGCGCTTGGCCATGTTGCGCCGGATGAAGTTGCCGAACGCGCCGGCGAGCAGCACCTCCGTGATGTCGTCGTCGGTCACTTCGAGCACACCCTTGAGCACGGCGATGCCGGCCGCGATCGCGCCCTTAGCCAACTGCACCTCGCGAATGTCCCTTTGCACAATCTTGATCGGCTGGCCGTTTTGGGCCTCGCTGGCGTGCACGAGGATAAAGTCCGCTCCCGACTCGCCATCGACCACGCGGGCGCGCAGCGCGTCGCTCAAGCGGTCCGGCAGCTCGTCGCCGGAGAGAACTCGGCCCATGGAGTCCACGATGCCGGCCCGCAGCAGCTCCGCGACCGCGTCGATGAGGCCCGTGCCGCAGAGGCCCCTTGGCTTCGCGTTGCCGATGACGCTCAGAGCCACGTCGTCATCGATGACGACCTTGTCGATGGCTCCCTCCGCCGCGCGCATGCCGTGTTGGATGCGCGCGCCCTCGAAGGCCGGGCCGGCCGCGCAGGAGCAAGCGACCATGCGCTTCCTGGAGCCGAAAGCGATCTCGCCGTTGGTGCCGATGTCGATGGCCAGCCGCAGTTCGTCGCTGTCCATCAGTCCCGTGGCGAGGATCACGCCGACCGTGTCGCCGCCGACGAAGCCGGCAATGTTCGGCATCGCGTACACGTTGCCGTTCTCGTTGATTTCGATGCCGAGACGCCGGGCCTTGACGTTGACAGCGCGTCGCATGCCCGCCACGTAGGGCGCCTGTGCGATGTACTGGGGGTTGACGTGGAGGAGGATGTGGTTCATGGTCGTATTGCCGACGACCGTGGTCTCGTAGATGCACTGGCGGTCGACTCCGGCGGTCTGCGCGAGTTCGGCGACAATCTCGTTGATCGCGGCGACGACGCGTTCCTGGAGATCGCGAAGGCCGTGCTCGTGCTCGATGGCGTGCGTGATGCGGCTGATGACGTCGTCGCCGTAGATCACCTGGGGGTTGCCGCGTGACGCGGTGGCCAATTGCTTGCCCGTGCCCAGGTCGATGAGCATGCCCACGAGGGTCGTCGTGCCAATGTCGAATGCGACCCCATATCGGCAGCCAGTCGTGTCTCCCGGCTCGATGGCGACGACCTCGTCGCCCTCCATGACCGCGGTGACTGCGAAGTCGCTCTGCCGGAGGGCGTCGGGAATGCAACGGACGATTTCGAGGTCCGCGTGGAGGGTCGGCACTTGGCCATCGAGCGCGTCCCTGAGGCGGTCGAAATCTGCGCGTTGGTCGTCGAGTGTGGGTTCCCCAAGCTGGACGAAGTGCTTGGTGATGTTGGGTTCGAGCGCGGTCTCGCGCTCGGCGCCTTCGACGAGGATCTTCTGCTCGAAGTAGCGCGTCTCACAAGGCACCTCGACCACTGCGTCGGTGGCCACGTGGGTGTGGCAGGCGAGGCGCCAACCCGCCGCGATCTGCTCCTCCGACAGGTGCTTGCGGCAGGCTTCAGAGCACTCGACTTCGCCTTGCGAGACAATGACCTTGCACTTGCCGCAAGAGCCCTTGCCGCCGCAGGGGGTTTCCAAGATGATGCCGGCCTTGCCGGCGGCTTCGATGAGTGTCGTGCCTTTGAGGACGAACACCGACTTGCCGTCGGGCTCGAAATGGACGCGGACGTTGGTTGTCATTGGGTGAGGTAATAAAGGGGGCGTGCGGTGTGGAACGCTAGGGCTGCTTCGGCGCAGGCTTGGTGACCATGGGAAAATCGTCGGTGCGGAAGGGCACGGCAGGGAGGCCCTCCTTGTTGTACAAATTGCAGATGGGGTAGTCCTCCCACGCGTAGCGTACCGCGACGGGCTTCTCGACTTGAGGGCTCGACACGACGACCTTGTTCGGGCCGGCGATCTCGGCGTGGGCCCAGACGAATCTCTTGTCCGGGCCGCAGATCGCGAAGCCCTTGAGCTTCGAGTTGCCATCGGCCGCGTTGCGGGTGGCCAAGGCCTTCACGCGCGCCGCGGCTTCCGCTTCGGCGGCCTTCTGAAGGCGCTCGCGTAGCGCGTTCAATCGCTTTTCTGCCGCGGCGAGTTGCTTCTTGCGGGTTTGCACCATGGCTTTGGCGCGGCGGTCGTCGGGCTTCCTGGCGAGTTGGGTCTCAGCCTGCTTGAGCCGCGCCTTCAAACGGTTGACGCCCGCCTCTTCGCGGCGTGCGCGATGGATGTAGCCTGACTCTGGCGCGGCGTGGATCGCGTCGTCCGTGAGCGCCAGCCCGCGGCCGGTGTGTGTGAAGGTGATGACGGCTTGAGAGCCGCGCACGGTCATGGAGTCGAACATGGGGCCGGAGTACACGATCTTCTGTCCATAGGCGATGGCGCGGGCCGCGAGCGCGAGGCGTGCGCCGACCTCTTGCTTGCGCCGCGGGTGGATGTCGCTCTCGTTGCCGAGGTCCGTGAGCACAGCCATGCCGGTCTTGGGCAGAGCGAGGGTCAAGGTTTGGGCCTCGCGCAGCTCGGGCCATGGTGCGTCCTTGGGCTGATCCCAGGTTTTCTTGTATGCGGCCAACTGCGCCCACAGGAATGGGAAGTCACCCTGGCCCCAGTCCTGGCGCCAGCACTTGATCATGGCCGGGAAGAGCGTGCGATACTCGTACGCGCGGCCGGCGTTCGACTCGCCTTGGTACCAAATGGCGCCGGCGATGGCGTAGGGGATGAGCGGCGCGATCATGGCGTTGTAGAGCGACGCGGGCTGGTAGGGGCTCTTCGGGCCACGGGGGGGACGGGGTGCGCGCTTGAAGAAGGGCTTGCCTTCCTTCTGCGCTTTCGCTCGCTCCTGTTTCCACTTCTCGACGCGCGCTTTGTGGCGCTCGAGCGCCTGTGGATAGTCCTTGAGGATGCGGTCCCATCGATCGAGAGGCGGCTTGAGGTCTGGCTGTGCTTGGAGGGCTTCGAGGCGAGTCCACGCCTCGGCCGGGGTGCCGCCCCATGAGGTGTGGATGATGCCGACCGGCACGCCGAGGGCCTTCTGGAGGTCGCGGGCGAAAAAGTACCCAACCGCGGTGAAGCCGGCGACCGTGTTCGGGCCGCAGAGCTGCCAGGCCGCGGCCACGTCCTGTTGCGGCTTGTCGGCCACACGCCGGGGCACGGTGTAGGAGCGGATCATAGGGTTGTCCGAGTTCGCGATCTCCTTCTTGGCGTTCTCACATCCACCCACGCGGAAGTTCATGTTCGACTGGCCGCTGCACACCCACACTTCACCCACCAGCACGTTTTTCAGTGCGATGCTGTTCTTGCCGGTGACCGTCAGCGTGTATGGCCCGCCGGGCTTGAGCGGATCCAGCTTGACGAGCCACTTGCCGTCTTGGGCCGTGGCGTGCTTGACTTGTCCGAGGAAGGCGACAGTGACGCGTTCGCCGTTGTCGGCCGTGCCCCAGATGGGCGCCGGCTTGCCCTGCTGAAGAACGATGTTGTCTGTAAAGAGGCCATGAAGTTTGACGTCGGCGTGCGCGGAAATGGCGAACGCTAGGGCCGTGAAGGCAAATACGCGGTGTCTCCGCAAAGTCGCTCTCCTTTCACAAGTGTGCCACAAGGGCGTTGCTGCCAAGACCGGCTCTTATAGCAAAAGCATGGGGGGGATCACAAGTTGGCGGCAGGAGACGGCGAAGGCGATAGCCGTGGCCGCGTTGCCGGGCTGGGAGGCGCATGCTATCTTTAGCGCGAGTGCTGGCCGCGTTCCCGTATGTGTTCCTCCAATGCTCAGCAAATGCAATTCATGGCGGCAACGCGCAAGCGTGGAGCACGGCCTCGCGCTGGTGGGCTGTCTGGCAGTTGGCTTGCTGGTGCTTGCTCCGCTCGTGCGCCGCGCGGGCACGCACATACTTGCGGATGACAGGTTCGGCGCGCCGGGCGTGAGCGACGCGTACAACTTTCTGTGGGGGTACTGGTGGGTGCAGCACGCGGTCCGCGAGGGGGCGAATCCGTTCTACTGCACATGGGTGTGTCCGCCGGACGGCGCGAACCTGTTCTATCACACCATGGTCGTGCTGCCCTCGATCGCCACACTTCCATTGGCCTGGCCGTGTGGGACCCTCGTGGGGTACAACAGCATGATCTGGCTCATGCTGTCGCTCGCCGCCTTTTCATTTCGGACGCTTCTTCGCACGGCCTTTGGGCTGGGGTGTGGTGTGGCGTTCGTGGCGGGGCTGCTCTTTGGCTTCTCGCCGTATTTCATCTTCAAGGCGCACAACGGGCTCAACTGCATTGGCGCGTGCTTCTGGGCGAGTGCCCTGGCCGTGCTGGTCGGTGCGTACGTGCAAGGCCGGTTCACGTTGGCGCGTGGCGTCGTGTTCGGCGTGTTCGTGTGGGCCACGTTTTGGACGTCGTTCCAGGAATGCTTCATGCTCGCGGTCGTGTGCACTCTGGTGGTGGCGGTGATGGAGGCGCGGCGCGGCCCGCGTCGTTGGGGCGGCAAGGCCCTCTTTCTGCTTCCCACGCTCATCGGGTGCGTGAGTCTGCTCGCGTTCAGGCTGGCGCCGAGCGCTGCCCCGCTCGCGCGGCCGCGGGTTGACGGCTTTGGGCTGCTGGATCTGTTGTCGCCGTCCGTGTTCACGATGGCGGGAAGGCTTTGGCATTCGGCGGACATGGACTACTGGGGCGTGGGCTTGCCATGGGGAGTCACCGCGCTGGCCTTGATCGGGTTTGCCCGTTCGGCCGGCCGCGGGGCGGGAGCCGCGCGCGGGGTGGCATGGCTGATTGGGGGCGTGGTTGTCTCGGAAGTGCTGGCCACGCCGCGGTCCATGGCCGCACCGGGCGGGGGGATGCCGCTCGCCGACGTGATCGAGATGGCGCAGATCGTGCTGGCAGGGGGCTTGCTTGCCGCGGCGCTCTTGCTGCTTGGCCGCTGCTGCGGCCGCAGTGGACTCGATGCTACTCTGCGAACGTCCGGCTTGCGCGAGATCGCGATCCTTGCGGTGGTCTTGCTCGGTTGCACGCTGGACGTGCTTCATCTGCCAAGCTCGATGATCCGCGCCATCCCGTTTGGCCGGGCGTTCCGCGTATTCAGCCGGTTCTTCCCGTTCGCGCTCTTCTTCGTGCTGATTCTTGCCGCGCATGGACTGGAGTGGCTGTGGGCGAATCGGCGTGATGCGCGGGCCAAGCGCGTCCTTGTCGGGCTGGTTGCCCTCACGGCAGTGGAGTGTGTGCCCTGCGGCCTGCGGCCCTCGCTTGTACCGCGAATGGAAGTGCCGCCGAAAGTGGCCGCACGCTTGGATCCGACGCGGCGCGTGTGGTACGCGCCGGTCGAGCCATGGCGATCGGTGGTGGACACGTACCAGATCACGCTCGGCCTGCCGGCGGTGCACGTGCCCGCTCTGAGCCGCGGGGGCATGTATAGCCGCGACGCGGCGGTGAAACGCTATCCGGTGCTCTATGGGGCGAAGCCGGAGTTCACGCGCGAGGAGTTCATGGCCGAAGCGCGGGGCTTGCGCGTGAAGTATGTCCTCTTCGAGAACGCGGCCGCGCGTGGGCGATTCCCTGTGCGCACGCGGGTGCTGGCCCAATGGGGCGAGCGGGTGCTGGTGGAGTTGGCACGATAAGGGGCGCGACGTGAGGGCCTTTTCGTAACGCGGGGCCGAGGTGCTCGTAGTCTGTACGGCTGGAGGAGAGTTTATGAACCCACGCTCAGGGCCAGTTCAACGGAAGGAGAGGTCACCATGTACCTCAGGATCCACGTTGGTGTACTGGTCGCATGTTCGCTCGTCGTGGGCGCGGTCATTGGCGCGGCGACGGTTGGCGATGCGATGGCCGGCAGCGAAGGAACGGCGCGGCACGTGGTCGCGCTCGCAGGCGAGAAGAACGGCACGGACCAAGCGCTCTATATTGTGGACACACTGGAGCAGACGGTCGTTGTGTACGAGTACTCCCTCGGCCGGGGCGGGCTCCACCTGTCTGCCGCGCGGTCGTTCAAGTACGACAAGAAGCTCGAAGATTTCGACATCTCGCGGGTCGGTGGGAAATCCCTGCGGGTGGCCCAAGTGAAGGCGCTTGTGCATTAGCGCACTTGCGGACTGCGACTGGGGTGACAGCGCTGGTGTCAACTTGGTAGTATGGTCGGATTATTGCGCTGCGGGATCTATGACTCGTGTCGGCGGTCCCGCAGCGGTCTGACCCTATACGGATGCCATGAAGCATCAGCACGAGCACGTGCTGCGGGAGATGCAGGAGCACCTCCCGTTCAGCATTTTTTTCACCGCGGCCGGGATTGTTATCGCCGCGCTGCTGACGTACCGCAATCTTGCCAGCGGCGTGGAGCCCGTGCCGGCGCACTTGTGCCGCCACGCGGCCGATCACGCGGCTGAACAGGCGGGGCAGAACGCGCGCGAAGGAGCCCCCCAACACGGGCCCGATGGCGCGGCCGCGTCCGCCGCGGGGCAGGCGCGCGTCGAGGGGGCGTCGCGTATGCTCTTCCACGTGCTCCATCCCATCCACGTGCTGCTCAGCGCCATGGCTACGACCGCCATGTTCTGGCGTTACGATCGCCGCGTCTGGCGTGCGATCCTGACGGGCTTCGTGGGCGCGGTGGGCGTGTGCGGGCTGAGCGACGTCTTCTTTCCCTATTTGTGCGGCCGCCTTCTGAACGCGACGCACATGCACTTCCATTGGTGCCTTATCGAGCACCCGCGGCTTGTGTTGCCGTTCGTGGCCGTGGGCATCCTCTGTGGGTTCATGGCCGCGACGTCCGTAAACCGGAGCACGGTGTATTCCCATTCGGCTCACGTGCTCGTGAGTTGCATCGCGTCGCTCTTCTACCTCATCTCGTTTGGCGTGCCCGATTGGTTCTCTGAGGAGAAGCTGCCCTACACGTTCGCTATTGTCGTGCTGTGCGTGACCGTGCCGTGCTGCCTGAGCGACATCCTGTTCCCCGCGTTCGTTGCGGACGCATCGGGCCACTCAGGCCATGACCATGGATTGTGCGCCTGCCCCAGTTCGGACCATGCCTCTCCACCCGCCCCCGAGTAGGATTTCGCTCATGCGCTTCGCCCTTCTTGGCTGCCGATGCGGCTACATCTTGAACCTCTACAACCACGTGCAAGACGACGCGGATTCGGAACACGCCAGCCCATGCGCAGGAGTCACACTACCCCGACGCGGGCCGGGCACGCGCAGGGCCAGCAGGTCGGGGGCTGCGGAACGTCGCGCTCTGACGAGGGCTTGGGAGTGAGCGCATCCATGAAGCTTTGCACACGATGGGCTGTGATGGTCGCCGCCGGGGTGTCGGCGTGGGCTGCGTCCGGCGGCGAACCCCTCCCGGTCGAGCCATGCGTCGTTGAACTTTCGCATGACGCGGCCGCTCGGCGCGCGGCCGCGAAGATGCGTTTCAAGGCCTTGCGCCCGTTGCGGCTGCGCGTCCATCCGCCGCGAGCGGTGAGGCGCTTGCCCAAGTTCAGGCAAGCGATTCAACGGTTTGTTGTGCTGCGATTCGGCAATGCGCCCGGCAGTGCAGTCGCGTGCATGGTGTACTGCGATGACCCGGCGAAGACCCCACGCGCCACCTTTCGCGCGTACGTCGATGCCGATCGCGACGGCGATCTGGCGAACGAACGGCCGCGGGGGATGAGCGGCCCCATCGAGGCGCTCTATGCCGACGGCACGCGCGAGACGTACGAGTTGGCGTTCTATCCAGTCAACGCGCACGGAACCATCGGTGTGCGGTACTACTTGAAAGCGGTGCGCATGGGCTGGGCCACGTTGGCCGGCAAAACCATGCGCGTCGTCGTGGTTGATGATGATGGCGATGGCGTCTTCTCGCGCGATGGAAGCTCGATCTGCTTCGGGCCCTGGAGCGGGCAGAGGAGATCGATGCGGGAGACCCTAGTCCTGCCATCGGGGCCGTAACGAGTGGCTTCGATCGACGCAGCCGGCCGGCGGCTTGTCATCGAGCGAGACGTGCTGTACGAGATGGCGCAGGACATGGAACGCCTGCGCGAGGCAGGAGACGAGGAGTCGCTTCGCGCAAAGGCGGCTGCGCTGAGAGCGCGGGCCGGCAGTGATCGAGATGTGTTGCTGGCCCAGGCGAGGCGCTGGGCGCTGGAGGAACGTCACTTCTACGACGCGGCCAAGGCGCTCGCGGCCAAAGCTCTGGAGTTGAATCCGCTCTCAGGCGAGGCTTGGTACGTGCTAGGCACGATGCTGCTGCTGCGCGAGGAAAACGCGAACGCGATCACCTGCCTGGAAGCCGCGAGGGACGACGGATACGGCCGGGACCGGCCAGGCCCGCTCGCACTGGCGTTGGCCGCCGCAGGGCGCACGGACGACGCGTGGAAGGTGCTGGCAGACGGGCTGGTCTATGGCGAGCCGGACCAGTTTACATCGTCCGCGGTCGCGCTGTTGCGCGGCCGGCCGGCGGGCTCCCAACGCGAGCGAGCCTTGGCTCTGTGTCGCCGTGGCGCGAGGGACTGGGCCGCGCTGCCGTGGATCACGTCGTCGTCAGAAGCGCAGCGGCAGACCCTCGCGTCGAAGCGGCCGCTGTTCGTGTACTTCCACCGCGCCGACCCGACGTTTGAGAAAGCGGTATTGGGGCACCCCGAGGTCTGGCGCCGGCTGAAAGCGGACTATGTGCTGCTGTCGGTGGACGTGGACGAGGCGCCGGATTTGGCCCACTTTTTCCACATCGATAGCACGCCCACGGTCTGCGTGTTCGACCTGAGCACGGGCGCGCCAGTCGAGACAGGGAGGCTGGGTGGCGCCGCGACTCCGCGGCAGGTGGTGGAGGGCTTGCTGGAGCGGGGGGAGTAGCGGCTGGCTGCGGCCCGGCGCGTCTCGTGGTGGAAGCAAAGATGCGCTCTCGCTCCCCTTGTTACCCTTCGCCCCGCTCTCCGGTGCAGGGATGAGCGGATGAGCCGAGAGAGTAAGACAAAGAGTAAGACAAAGAGTAAGACAAAGAGTAAGA
>JAJRTI010000135.1 GCA_024278415.1 Planctomycetota bacterium
GCCGTCCATCAGCATCCAGGCCAACTCTCGGCTGAGCTTGGCGGGGTCGGAGATGGTGCCGCCCTCCTCGGAACTCATGTACGCTCCCCACACGTATCCCAGTCCCGCCCACCAGGGCATGTAGGACGAGCCGCCGCCGGTGTGGTGAATGCAGGCGATGCCCAGCTCGCGCTTGAGCGCAAGGAACTCGTCCGAGATGGCCATGCAGGAGCCCGGGCAAAAGAGCATGGGCACGTCGGGGAGACGCTGGCGTGCGAACCGGGCTTCGCGTTCCCACCCGCGAATCAGCTTCCGCGCCTGCCAGTCGCGCAGATCCACCCAGCGCGCGTTTTGCTGTTTGCCTAGATACGGGTAGCGCTTCGGCTGTGCGACGGTGAGAAAGACTGGCCCGCGGATCAGCCCGTTTTGAACCTTGAGGCACAGCACGTTCCTGCCGGCCTTGATGAGCGCCGTCGCCTTGAACGCGATCGGCCCGCACCAGACGGTCTTGGGCCGGATCGGCCCGAGGTATGCGTCGTTGAGCCACACTTCGACGGGCTGGGTCTGCCGGTCGCCCACCTGCGCGACGAGGTAGACCTGTTGGCCCCGGTGCTTCGCCAGCCACGCGGAGGGATCGAACTCCTTGCGGAACCAGGCGGCCTGGTTCTTGCCCTGGCGCAGCTTCTTGTCCGCGTCCGAGCCAAAGAGAAAGAGTTGCTTCATGGAGGGCGCGAGGGCGACGGGCGTCCATGCCGCGCCCGGGCGGTAGTCGAGGCCGAACCACCCCTCCGTCTCCGCATGCGGCCCGTCCGGCCGCCACCGCCAACCTTCGAGCAGGTTCAGCGTTCCCTTGCCAAAGCCACCGAAGAACTCGAAGTGCGACGGGAGGCGCACTTCGTCCCACGATCGAAAATGTGCAGCATCGCCATACCACCGCTTGCCGAGCCCTTCGAGAGTGAGATCGCGCTCCTCGCGCAGCCATCGCCGGAAGGCCGCCTGGCCGGCCGCACCGTAGTCCATGAACTCCGTGCTCATGTGGTGGAGCCCCAACTCGTCTCCGGGATGCCCGCCGCCAGCCGGACGAAAGCAGGCCAAGTTGTCGCCTGCGACGCGTTTCAGGCTGTCGAGCGCCTGCCCGAAAAACCGCCGGGCGTACGCGTAAGCTTCCTCCGACGCGTGTTGGCTCAAATGCGTGCCGGCCATCGCTCCCTCCGGGTGCCACCCGCTGATGGCGTACGGATCCCACTGCACGATGTCCTTGGGGAAACGATTGCGCATCCACCACGGCGCCCAGTACTGCCCCAGGTGCGCCATCACGCTCATGTCGCGGGCCTTGGCCTGGCCGACGGCGTACTCGTAGGGGAAGAAATGCGCGGCCCCATCGGCCAACTCGTCCATCCCGAAGTAGGGATGGAAGCTGGCGTAGCCGAACCCGAAGGGCGCCCAGAAGTCCATCGTCCGTTGGAGCACAGCGCGGTCGTACCGCTTCCAGCCTTTCGCCAGATCGCGCACGTTCAGAGGCAAGCAATACACGCTGATGGGCTGGAGGTCGAAGAAGTCCAGTGACATGGGGTGGCGCTTCTGGGGAACGAAGCGAACGTCCCGGCCCGTCAGCCCGCGCTGCTTCAGAATGCCTTCTGCGGCCTCCCGCGTGGCAGCCGAGACCGCGTAGACCGAGTTGCCCTTCTGCGCGAGCGCCAAGATTCCGAAGCCCTCGAGCTGGTACGCCGGCGCGCCGCCGGGCAAGTGAATCTCCCGCATGCCGAGCAGCCGGTCCCACGTGAAGTCTGCGCGAAGCTTGCTGAGCAACAGGTCCGCGCGCGCGCGGCTCTCGCACGTGAACACGGCCGTGCCCTGGCCGGAGGCGTTCTGTGTCACGCTCAGATTGATCCGGCCGTAGCCCACCAGGTCGGCTCCCTCTGATGAACCCAGGCCCGCGACCATGAGCGCTAAAACGATGGCGGACCGGCACGCCGTTCGCGTCCTTCGAAGCGTCATCGACTCTATCCTTCTATCCAGAAACTTCGCATGGATGCCCAACTGAAGCGACTGCTCTGTCGCAGGCGCCGCAATCAGGTGCACATGGTTGGGCCTGCGGGCGGCGCGCTCAGCATAGCCAGCGTCCCCAGCAAGCGCAAGCCGTGCACGCGAGGCTGCCCAAAACCCTCCGTCCCTCGGCATGGGCCGGAACGAGGGCCAGAAGGTTTTTCGGCAGCCTCGAACGCGCCAGCTTATGCTTGACACTGGAGCATGTATGATGTATTCTTGAATCAATCTGCTTCATGAATACATCACGCGGAGATAGATGTCATGAGTACCCTCACGATTCATGCTCTGGACCCGGACGTCGAAAAACGGATCCGCGGGAAAGCGCGGAAAGAACGCAAGAGTCTGAATCAGACGCTCAAGGAACTGCTTGCCGAGAGTGTTGGCATGCCCGCGTCGTCGCCGGCCGATCATCGGGCCGATTTCGCGGAGTTTGCAGGGGTCTGGTCGGAACGCGATCAGCAGGAGTTCGAGGCCGTGACCGCGGACTTTGAGCGGATTGATGAGGAGGACTGGCGTTGAGATCGGTGCTTCTTGACACCAATGCGTTCACTGCCCTTTTTCGCAGTGATGGCAGGGTTCTGGAGGCGGTTTCCCGGGCTGACTGTGTGTATGCCTCAGTCATCGCCATTGGCGAACTCGAAGCCGGATTCCGTGGCGGTGCGCGATACGCCGAGAACATTGACATCATCGAGCGCTTTCTCGCCCAGCCCACAGTGGAGACGTTGGGGGTGACTCGTGAAACCAGCGATTGCTTTGGCCGAATCAAAGATGCATTGCGCCGGAAAGGAACCCCGATCCCGATCAATGACATCTGGCTGGCGGCACAATGCGTCGAGAACGGCGCGGTCCTGGTAACCTACGATCAGCATTTCGCCCACGTTGACGGCTTACGCCTCTGGTAACATCTGGGAGCAGTCAGCGGGGCCGCTACTTCACCTCCACCTGCACCCCCACCTCCGCCAGCTTCGCCCCGGCCGACCAGACTGCAACACGGACCCGATGCGAACCGGCCGCTTGGGGTGAACAGTGCAACTCGACCTCGCGCGTCACCGTCTCAAGATTGTTGATCTTGAACGGTTGGCTCGCAAGCTGGGGCCAGCCGTCGGGCACAGCGACACGCAGCTCCGCGGCAAACCAGGTGTTCCGCTGATTGGTGACGGACACTTTCAGTTTCGCTCTGCCGCCGGCGCGCAGTTGGACCCTCCCGGGCTCTACGAGCAGCCGCACCGCGCCACTCATCTTCCTCAACCCCGCGAGGGCAAGCGCGTCAGGCAGGGGCTTGGCCTGCCGCAGCAGGTCTCGCGACAGGCCGGGCGCAGGCGTCGTTCCCAAGATGGTTGTGTTGACGTAGACGGGCGACGTGGCCAACTGAATCCGAATCCGGCCGGCCGTCGGCCTCGCCATTATGGAGTTCCCCATGATGTCTACTACGGGCACGGGCACAGCGGCAGGCAGGTCGTAGCTGTTGGCGCCCGCCGTGTCCCAGGCCACGACCACCGGCTCCTCGCCCCGCCGGAACACGTATGCCCGAATCGTGGGCCGGGGCCGCGGAAGCTCCCCCACGTAGCGGCTCTTGAACAACACTCGGGTCAGCGTCGCGTACGCGCAAAACGCCGGCTTGGGAGCGGCCCAGGCCGGCCCGAAACGGACCTTCGGGTCGAGATTGTACATCAGGCCATACGTGTCGGCGTGCGGCCGCCCCTTGCTGCCGTAGTCGACTAGGTAAAACCCAATGTACTTCTGCACCCCCTCGCTGAGCGCCTGGACGACCTTTCGGGCCCACCATGCGGCATGAGTGTGCACGTCCACCATATTGCCGGGGCCGGTGGTCCATCCCTGTTCGGTCAGCCACAACGGCTTCTCGCGCCCCCGTTCGCGCATGAGTAGACGGAACTCCCTCAGTTCGGCGACGAAGCCGCATGCCTCCGGCGCGCCGTCTTGATAGGCGTGCGTGGTAAATCCATCCAGCGCTTCGTATGCGCCAAGGGCAAACAGGTCCCGGGTGAGCCGCAGTCGGGAGCCTGTTTCGATGTAGCCGAATACTTGTGCGCCCGGGTCGGTCTCGTGGATGATCCGAGCGCTGCGTCTGTACAGCTCCGCAAGCTGTTCGGTCGTGCCTTTCCAGCCCCAGGGATAAATCGGCTCGGGCCACAGTTCGTAGACGCGCGGCCCCGGCAACGCCATCCGTGGAAAGAGGCGAGCCGCTTGGCGGCAGAAGGCTTCCCAATCCTCCCACTTGCGCGGAGGATAGCGCATCCAGCGGCGATCCTCAGCAGGCGCGCCAGTGGCCCACCGCGGGGCCTGGAACACACTACAGTGGAACTGGACTCCGCGCTTGCGGAATGAGTCGCGCACCTTCGCCGGGTCCGGGAGATTCCACCGCCCTCGTTCGGGCTCCCACTTGGACCAGTCCATATAGTACCCCGTCCACTTCAGTCCCAACTCAGGGTAGAACTCATGTGATGGATGCCAGCCGCTCTTGGCGAGCGTGTTGGCCGTGCCGAGCATGCCAAAAGGAGAATCCGGGCGAAGCTCTCGGAACCCCGCGGGCTCTGGCGGCAGCACGGCCAAGAACAGTTGGTCATGCGCCACCGTCTTGTCTGCGTTGAGCAGTTCGCCTCGTACCGTGAAGTGCCCGCATAGGCCTGTGGCGGAGGCTGCCGCCGCACCAGCGGGCTGCTCAGCCGGTTGGCCAGCGCGCCGCGCCTGGTGCTTGCCTGGCGCGTGGGGCAGTTCGATCCGATACTCCCCGCCTTCCCTTGCCTCAAGCTCCTTCGTCGCCACTCGCCGGCCAAAGTAGTCGAGCACCGCCAGCCGGAGCGTATGCGCGCCTGCCAGCCGCCTCACGTAGGCGGTCACGCCGACGGACTCGCCGTGCCGGAAGACGTTGTGCCGCGGGTGATCCGACACCAGCAAGAGGGCCTTCGGCTGCCTGGCTGCGCGAACGACGCGGACGGCCTGGAAGGTCAGCTTATTGGCAATTCCGGCGGCGGGGCCCAGGATCAACCTGATCGCACTGATCTGATTCAAGTCCAGCTTGCCGTTGTCGTCCTTCGAGTTCTTGCTCAGCGCAAAGCTCGCGAACCGTTCCGACTTGGTTTCCCACTGAGTCGAGAAGTGCTGAGCGTCAAAGGCCTTCTGGTAAACCGCGCCGCCCGCCTCCGTAACCGTAACCTGGAACCAGTGCAGTTTCGGCGCGGCCGCGCGCACCACCACCTGCACCTCAGTCGCCTGCGACCAGTCCTGCGGCGGGTCGAATTGATACGTCATGGCGATCCATGTGCCCTTGTCCGGGCGCGTCTCGAAGCTCAGTCTTAGCGCGGCCCGGCCCTTTTCCACGACCCCGTCCAGGCTGGCCTCCAGCAGTTCGCCATGGCTGAGGATCCACCCCCTGGCCGGCGCGCCCGGCGTACCCACCTCCTGGACGACCGAGGTCGCCGTGGCCTCGTCATAGGGCACTTGGGGCACAGCCGCGGCCGAAGCGCGCAGCACGGCCAGGAGTGTCACGACACAAAGCCAAGGTCTCATGGTCTTTCTCTCCCGCGTGAAGTCACCACCTCGAACCCGTCCCCGTGCTGCGGCAGGCTCGCGGCTTCTATCGACAGGGCGCTGACGGTGCTGGCGGCGTGATTCTATGCGAACCGAAGGCCGAGCTTCTCCGCGAGATCCCACAACAGCTTTACGCCAGTGCGCGCGTCCTCGGGCGTCTTCACGTGCTCGTAGATGAAGTAGCCGTCCTCCGGCAGATCTCGCGCAACGTAAGGGAGCGCGGCCTCCCAGTCCATCACGCCCGTGCCAAGCGGCGTCTCGTCGATGTGGACGTGGACGCCAGTGGTCACGGCCAGGTCCTTGCAGTGCACGAGCGCGTAGTGGCCTGCGAGCGTTTCGCAGATGTGCTTCGTCGCTTCCGTGGGCCGCCACATGTCGGCATACGTGAGGAAGTTGCAGATGTCGAGGTTCACCGTGAGCGCGTCGGAGCCGACCTTCTCCTTGAGTTTCAAGAACCGCTCCGGCGTGCACACGACCGCGTGCACCATGGGCTCCACCGCCATGATGACGCCGTGCTCTTCGGCCAGCTTCACCATGGGCTCCAGGCCCCGCGCCGCGGCGTCGATCGCCTCGTCCGTGAAGTTGTCTGCGTGGCCGTTCATGAAGCCGGAGGGATGGTAGTTGCCGCCGTTGACGACCACGACGTTGCACCCCGTGTCCGGCGCCATAGGGATCGCCTTCTCCAGCATCGCTCGCTGTTGCTCTTGTTTGTCTCTTTCTGGCGACAGGGGATTGAAGCCGAACGCGGCGATCTGGCAGACTTCAAGTCCCGCGTCCGCGAGCGGAGCGAGCGCGGCCTCTGGGCCTTTCTGGGCCAAGGCATTGACGGGCAGGGGAACGCCCCTCGCTCCCAGTTCGATCGCAAGTGAATTCGTGGCAGGACCGGCCATCAGTCCGAGTTTCATGTGATGTTTCTCCTCTCGCGGCTCTCGGCCGCGGTGGTGCAACTGGAACGGCCGACGAGCGCGGATGGGTGCGGACACGGATTATCGCGCTGGCGTTTGCTTGACGCCCTTGTGGTGGTCATTATAATCATAATGACCATATCTGGACATCACTCCCTGCACCGAAGAGAGAGGTTGCCATGAAGACAATCACCATTCAGGTTGCGGATGCCAAACGGCGCTTTTCCGAGTTTCTTGCCAAGGCCGCGCATGCCGGCACCCGTGTCATCATCACTCGTCGCGGGCGACCAACGGCCGCGCTGGTGAGCATGGATGATCTGCAAGAGTTGGAGCAGCTAGACAAACGGACCGGCCTAGCCGCCATCGCTGGAAAGTGGGCGGATTTCGAGGAAATTGCGGACGACATCCTCGAGGCCCGGCGTCATCAGGGCGAGGCCCGTCATGTTTCTCTTTGACACAGACGCGATCACGAACATCCTGAAGCCCAAGCCGTCGCCGGCCCTACTCAAGCGTCTCTCGGAACTCGATACTTCTCAGCAGTTTATCTCGACGATCACTGTGGCCGAAATCGTCTATGGCGCCTGCAAGAGCGTCCGTCGCGGCCAGCACCTGCACAACCTCGAGCACATGCTCCTGCCCAATGTAAACGTTTTGGACTTCGACTGCCAGGCGGCGTATGTGGCTGGCCGGATTCGGGCGGAATTGGAGGAACGGGGCGAGCCTATTCCTTTTGTGGACATCCCAATCGCGGCGACCGCGCTGGCTCGCGATCTGACCCTGGTCACGGGCAATACCCGGCATTTCGAGCGGATCGCCGCGTTGCGCGTTGAGAACTGGATGTAGCCTCTGGAGAGACGGGCGCGACGGATTATGCCAGCGCCACGGCCTGCCCGGCCGCGATGGATTGCTTCAGCCCGTCCACGATGCGCATCGCGTTGAGCCCGTCTTCCGCGCCGCAGGAAGGCGTGTTGCCCTCGCGCACGCATTCGATGAAGTGCTCCATGTTGTAGCGCATGATTTGGCGTCGCGGGGGGAGGTCGAACACCTCGACGCTCTTCTCGTCATCTTCGTGCAAAGCCCACTCGATCTTGTCGTACATCCAAGTGGGGCCGGTGACGAGCGCCTCGCCGTTCTCGGCGTACACGTGCACGTACATGGGACCGCGGAACGCGCGGGAGCCAAGCCCGCCGCCGTTGATGGCCGCGCTGCTTCCATTCGCGAACTCGATCACCGCGGCTGCGGAGGCCGCCATGTCTGCCGGCCCCCAATAGCTCCCGCCGGACGCGTAGACCTTGCGCGGCTTGCCGCAGACAAAGCACAGGGTGTCGTAGAGATGCGTGATGCATTCGTTGAGGTAGCCGTTGCCGTTGCAGGGATCCCACAGCCAGTGGTTCTCGCCCGGTCTGTGCGATGCCTGCAATTCGGCGGTCACGCTCAACGGCTTGCCCAGCGGGCCCTCGTCGAGCAGCGACTTGAGTTTCATCATGGCCGGGTAGTACCGAAGGGGATACTCCATCATGAACATGATGCCGGCGTCCGCGGCGATCTTCGCGAGCCGTTCGGCCTGCGCGGTGCAGCAGGCCATGGGCTTCTCCATGAGCACGGGCAGGCCCTTTTGCGCGGCCGCGGCCAGCAGCGGCTCGCGCCACTTTGGCGAGACACACACGCTCACCGCGTCCAGGTCGGCCTCCCGAATCATTTCGACGCCGTCCGCAAACGCGGCCGCGCCAATGGACTCCGCGTAGTCCGCGACCGTCATCTGTCCTTTGTTGGGCACGCGGATCTGCGCCGCGTTGTCCGCAACCGCGGCCACTTGCGCGCCTCCAAGCGCGGCAAGAGTCTCGATCTGCCATTGGCCCAGGTTCAGGCCGATGATGCCAATCCTCACGTCGTTGCTCACTTCCGTTTCTCCTTCGTGCAAGCGTGTCAGCGTTGGAGGCATGACACATGAAAGTCAATCGGTCCCAATCGTCGCGGGCATCACGCCCTCCGTTTCTTCCACCGTGCGCCACGAATTCGCCCGAGCGCCAGTTTCGCGGCCCATCGGCTCCCCATGCGACTCAGGGCTCGACGATCACCTTGATGCCCTTTCGTGCGGCCTCGAACGCGTCGGCAATTCGATCCAGAGGGAATGCTCCCGTGAGCAAGGGCTTCACGTCGACCGCCCCGGTCTCCATGAGCCGGCTGGCCTCCTGCATCTCGGACATGTGCACACCCACAGAGAAGAGGAGGCTGACGTTCTTGCGCTCGAAGCCCGTCGCCTTCAGCACGTCGGGATCCTGCGCTCCGATAAGCACGCACGATCCTCCGGGCTTGACCACCTCCACGGCCTTCTGGGTCACGGCCGGCGCGTGGCCCACCGCGTCGAACGCGACGCGCACGTCGCCCTGGCTGAGTTGCTCCCACTGGGACGCACCGTTGGCTTGGATCGTGATGAACGGGCCGAGTTCCCGCGCGAGGGCCAGGTGCTGCTCGTCGATGTCGACGATGAACACCTGGTCCGCACCCCGCGCGCGGAGCACTTGCGCGAGCATGAGCCCAATGGCGCCGGCGCCGAAGACGATGCAGTCGTGCGCGGCGACGTCGATCATGTTGACGCCACGCACTGCCACCGCAAGCGGCTCAGTCAGCGCGGCTTCACGGAAACTGAGGGCGGCCGGCTTGGGGCAGAGCGTACGAACCGGGGCGACGATATACTCGGCGAAGCCGCCGCCCTTGCCGTAGCCGATGACGCCTCCCGGCCGCAAGCACGAAGACGTGCGGCCCGCGGCGCAATACTTGCACTCCCCGCAGAACCATAAGGGCGCGAGCGCGACCGCGTCGCCGGGCTGCGCGTCCGCGTCTGGGCCCACGACCTCCTCGACGATGCCGCTGACTTCGTGGCCCGACAGGCGGTCGGCCACCTTCGGTTGTCCGTGCTCGTGCTTGTCGCTGCCGCAGATCGCGCACGCCTTGACCCGGATCAGGGCCTGGCCTTCTGTGGGCTTGGGTGTGGGCACGTCGCGTATCTCGAATCGGAACGAACCCAGGCCATAAGCGGCTTTCATGGGGGTTGCTCTCCTCATAGGTATCGGCGCAGGTGTCGCAGCGCGCCCTCGTACGTTTCGAGGCCGACGTATTCCACGATCAGCGGCAGGTGCGGCACGTGCTGCCGGCACAGCGCCACGAAGCGAGCGTAGTCCAGATCGCCCAGACCCGCGGCCACGCCGGGCGTGACGTGGAGCTTGCGGTCCTTGGCATGCAGCGCGGCCACATATGGCGCCAACGCGTCGAACATCTCGTCGAGCGAGTTGTGCGGCAACAGGTTGGCGGGGTCAAGCTGCACGCGCACCCAGGGGCTAGCGGCCTCCTCGATGAAGTCCCGTGTCGCCTTGGCCGACGCGAGCAGATCGTGGAAGAACGGCTCGAACACGATCTTCACCTCGTGGCGATCCGCCAACTCGGCCAGCCTCGTCGTGGACTGCATCAGCCGCGCGTACGCGTCGTCCGACATGCCCGCGGTGAGGTCCTTGCCAACGCCGGGCTTGATCACCGCGCCACATTCCGTCGCGAGCATGGGCACGTCCATCTCGTTGGCCACGCGCATCATGTCGGCGAAGTAGGCGATGTTCTGGTTCAGCTCCTCGGGATCGGGTTCGATCAGGCTCGTGTACACGCCCAGCGACGTGATCTCGAGCCCTCGCGCGCGGTACGCGTTGGCGATTCGCTTGGCTTCCTCGCCCGCGACGTGGGACACGTCCGCACGCTGGTTGTACTTCCAGTAGTTCGAGTCCGTTTGCGTGAAGAACAACTGCACACAGTCCACGCCCGCGTTGGCTGCGAGTTGGGCCATCTCGTCGTTCGTCAGCGTGTTGAAGCCGGTGGTTGCAAGGCCAATTCTCATGTGCGTTCTCCAAAGGGGTATGGGGGCTTGAGGTGCGGCATCCTCGCGTGGTGCGCGGATCGAGCAGTCAGTGTCCACAAAACGGGCGGCGGCCGCAACCCCACGACTACCCCCACTACCTATGCGGCCCGAACTCGTTCGGCTCCAGCACGCGCTCATGGATGCGCACGTCGTCGATGCAACCGTGGAAGAATGATCCCCGCGTGACCGTGTTGAAACCGATGCCAAAGCGGCTGATGTGCTTGGCGCCGGCCGCCGGCGTCGAACCGACTTTGACGCCATTCTCGAATAGCGTGAGCGTCGCGCCGTCGAAGGTCGCGGCAACGTGCGCCCACTTGTTGAGCCGCAGCGGCGTCTTGCCACGCACGCGCACCCAGCCGCGGTCGGCCTTCCGGCTCAGCGATAGAATCCCGTTCCGATTGAGGGAGACCACGCAGTCGGCGTTCGCCGAGGCAAAGATGATGGCCGGCCCGTTGTGCCCCGGCCACCCCCACGACTCCGGCCGAACCCAGCATTCGACTGTGAACCGGCGCGATGGCACCACCGGGCCGTCCATCTGGAGGCGGTCGTCCACCCCGTCGAAGCGCACGCACTTCCCGCCCCAGCGATCCGGGACGCGGGCCGGCTGGTGTTGCTTGTAATGGGTCCGGGCGCCCAAGCGGCCGTCGCGCAGCCAGGGCGATGCATCGAGCACGCGGTAGTCCGTGCCGTCGTCGAACGACCAGTAGCCGATCAGGCCCTCGGACTTTATGGCCGGATCCACGAAGACCGGACGGCTCACCGCGACGCGCCGGTCCGCGGTGGTCACGCGCACCTGGTAGAACCCCCAGTCCAGCCGGCCGCGGCGGTTCAGCGCCAGACGCGTCTCGTGCTTCACGTGTGCCGACGGGAATGCGCCCTCCGCGTGGCGGCGCATCACGTACACCGGCAACCCGCTGCGCATGATCTCGACGTCAACCATGGGGACTGGGCACGCCACGTCGATGGACACGTTGCCCGCGGCCGCGCGCGCCGGCCTGGACGCCCCCGCCGGCGCGCCGTCGACCGAGAAGCGGATGGCGACGTCGCGGAGTTGGCGGTGGGCGGGCGTGTAGATCCACGAATAGCAGCGCTCGGGGAGAAAGCCCGCGCGGCCCACGACCGACGGCTCGCCCTCAACCACAATCGGATCGTGCCACGGCGCCCGCAAGATGGCCCTGGGAACGAGCACGCGCCCTTTCGGCACGGCCGACACTGGGAAGCGGAAGTGAGGCGCGAGAATGCCTGTGCCCATCAGCGTCCGCGGTTCGGCGCGGTAAACGGACGCCCCCGCGCCGTCGCGCAACTCAAGCTCGAACGTGGCAGTCGTCACCCCATTGGGAAGCAGCGCCAGCAACTCGTACAGCGCCTCTTCGCCAACCTGCACTTCGCGCATGCGCCCCAGGAACAGGCGCGGCGCGGCCACGTCCGAGGCCAAGCCTTTCCAGTCACGGATCAGGGCGCGGCTCAACTCGACGAACGTCGTGCTGTCGTTGGCGGAAGGCATGATGCCCTGGTTTTCGCTGAAGTCGTTCCAGGTTGCTTGCTGCACCCAAGGGATGCGGGCCTGCCGGACCGCGTCCCAGGATTTGCGGTAGTGCGCCGTGCCCTCAGGAGATGTGTAGACCGCTATCTCTGGGCGCCAGTAGCCAATCTTCGTGCTGCCTGTCCAGAACTTGCCTTTCCCGCTGTAACGCTCGCGGTAGAGCCGCGCGTTCAATACCGGCCGGTCCGGAACCTTCCCTGGCGCGAACGTATACGCGCCGTCGAAGAGATCGAGCCAAGGGCCGACCGCCTCGAACTTCGGCCGGGCACCGAGGCAGAGCGGCCCGCCCCCGTCCATGATCCAGTGCCCGTTGCAGCCGGCGTCGCGGAGCTTAGCGAAGATTCGCCGCCAACTGCTGGCCGCAAGGGAAGGCGGGCTATACGTGAAGATCACGGGCTTGCCGTTCGTGCGCACGACGCACGGCTCCGCGGCGAAGCGCTCGAACCAAGCCTTGACCTTGTCGACCACGCGGTCTTCGGTCAGCGCGGGGTTCCCGAACCCGTCGAAGAATGGCGAGAGCCCGATGGGCAGATTGTGCTTCTTCACCAAGTCCACGAGTTGCTGGAACGCGGGCAGCGCATTCTTGTCGAGGATGAACAGATCGACTGTAAGCGCGTCGAAGCCGGCGTCGATTGCGTTTCGCAGATCGATGAGCCGCGGGTGGGGGCCCCCGATGGCCGGCCGGTCCAGCGGGCGGTCGTAAGACAGACCGGTGTAGTTGCGGCCAATGCCAAAGCAGATCATGTAGCAGGCCCACGCGAAGCGGTCCTCTGCGGTGATCGAGTGCCGAGGCCCATGGCGCATGGGCCCAACCGGCGCACCTTGGCCGAACAGACACCGCGGGCTCAGCGTGGCAACGAGAGCGAAGGAGACCCACAGACTCAGACCGCCCGCCTTGCGCCCATGAGCGCCGCGGCTTGCTTCCGCTGTTTTCATAAGGCAGGGCACGCGAGTGCGGCTCCGTGAAGGATGGGGGCAACTGGACACATGTAACACCGCGGGTTGTCCAAACACCGCGCGGTCTCGCGTCGTTTCTTGGGCGGCAAGGCGCGGGGGGCCCATTCTCCTTTGTGTCTCGGCCTCTGTCAAACGAGCGCAGCCTCTCGCCACAACGGGAAAGGTCGGAGGAGTCCCACGGATGGCAGAGCCGACCCGCGGATGCAGAACGGGATTGGAGCACACTGGATCATCTGAACAAGGCGGGCTGCGCCCGCAACCCGGGAGCGGAACGCCTTCGCGTTCCGACGGACGGTCCCGATGCCTCGGGATCCGCTCCATGTGTGCAACATCTTGTTTTTCGTCGCGGTTACGAATGCTTAAGGCACTAGGCTTCCTGCAAGACGTTGCTTGCAGGAAGAGGCGGCTGCGCCGCAGCCCATGTGGAGTGCGGCGGCTTGACGCCGCTTTAGTGCCTTAAACTTGGGCAACCACGACGAAAAACAAGAAGTTGAGTGCGCCGGTCGAGTGGCACGAAGTGCCGTATCGAGACCCAGCACGGTAGGTGCC
>JAJRTI010000008.1 GCA_024278415.1 Planctomycetota bacterium
CCGACGTGATGGTCACGCCGGGCGAGGGCCTCGTGGACTTCCCCACCGTGCTCGCCGGGCTCGTGAACAACGGCTTCACCGGCCCCCTCTACGTCGAGTGCGTCGCCGGCGACGAGCTGGATGAGATCGATGCGAACGTGCTGAAGACGCTGCCGTTCGTGAAGGGGATACTGGAGGGGCTGTAGTGCGTGAAACGTGAAACGTAAGGCGTAAAACGTAAAAAGGCGACCCGATGCGGTTCGGGCTTACGTTTTACGTCTTTACATTTTAGGAGACGTATCATGAGACTCTGCCGCACCGTCCTGGCTGCCATCGTTCTCGCGGCGTCTTCCTTCGCCGGCGACCTGTGGAAGGACATCATCCCTACGCCCAAGGAGGCGAAGGTCGTAGGCCAGGACTGGGCCCTGCCTGGCAACGCCATCATTGTGGCCGACGACTTCCCCATGGCGCGCATCGGCGCCGCGGAGATCAACCAGCGGCTCGCAGAGATCGGCGCAAAGCCATTGCCGATCGAGACGGCCGGAACCGGCGCGGCGCTGACCATTCGCATCGCCTGCGCGCCGAAGAACAAGGACGTGGAGGCGCAACTCGCGCAGCAGGGCGTCACTGTCACGCCTGCAAACCCCGGTAAGCAGGGCTACGTCATTCGGTTCATCGAGCGCGGCGGCAAGCGGACGATCCTGCTCGCGGGCTCGGACGAGATGGGCGCGCTCTACGCCTGCGTGACGCTGCGCGGGCTCATTGAGAAGGGCGCGAACGGCCCGACGGTCACGCCGGCGAACATTCGCGACTGGCCGGACTTCAAGTGGCGCGGCTCGGGCAGCATGCTGTTCGTGTTCAGCAACGCGTGGCCACCCACCCCCGAGGGCCGGGCCGCGGCCGGCAAGGCGTTCGTCGATTGGTGCCTGCGCCGCAAGATCAACGTGCTCTACGATTACGCTTACTTCGTCGCCGGCATGCTGCCCAAGGAGCCCATCCCCTGGATCGTGGAGACGAACCGCTACGCGCAGCAGCGAGGCTTCCTCACGTTCGTGTACCAGTCCACGTGCTTGTTCGACAACCGCCGCGGCAAGAAGCCGGACCCGGAGTACGTCAAGAACGCCACGGTCGTGGGCCACAACCGCTACTTCACGTGGGGCGACGACGCGGCGCTCACCCGCCGCGCCCGCGCGGTCGCCAAGCTCTGCGCAGACAACGGCTTCAACTTGCTCTGCCTCCATCCGCCCGACGGCGGCGGCGCGACGAACCCGTCTATGTTCGACAACCGATCCGAACTCGACCGCAAACGGTTCTCTGACGATCAGCGCGCGGAGGCCGATGCCAACGTGTACAACATCTTCATCCGCGAGGCGCGCAAGCTCCAGCCGCGCATCCGCGTCGGACTCACGGTCTACCCCTACAGCGCGGTCTATCTCGACTACAAGCGCATCAAGCAGATCTACCCCGCGCTGACGCCGGAAACGTTCAAACGCAACATGCCCGATTACTTCCGCCGGCTCGCGCGGCTCATCCCACAAGACGCGCATATTGTCATCCGCGAGGGCGCGAAGGAAGACTTGGCCAAACTGCGCGCATATTGGGATCCACGGCCGGTCGTGCACTGGTGCGACTTCGCCGGACGTTGGCATCGCCAGCCCTACTTCACCACCACCTATCGCTACATCGAGAGCAGTTTCTACGGCAACGACGACGACGTGCTGTCGTGCATGCAGGACCGCATTCGGCCCAACCTGGTGAACTACTGCGGCACGGCGCAATACACGTGGAACGTGCGCGCACCCGGCTGGGAGCCGTATCGGCGGAGCCACACCGACGTGATCGCGGACGCGCATCGGCCCAAGGCGATGCTGGAGGAGTTTGTGCCCAAGGCTTGCCGCAACGTGTGGGGGCCGGAGGCCGGGCCGCTCATGGCGCCCATCTTCCAGCACGGGCTCAGCGCGGCGCTGCTCGTGAAGACCGCCACGGTGCTGAAATACGTGAACCGCCCGCGCCGGGCCCAGGGGCTGCCCGACATCGCATTCACCACCGCCATGGCCAAGGAGCAGGCCGACGCGGCCGCGCGCGCGCTCCCGGGCGTCGAACGCGTGGTGCGCGAGCGCCCGGCCATGGACGCGTACGCGTTCAAAGCCGCGGTTTACTACTACCGCCGCGTGCGGCTGCTCAACGTGATCGCGCAACTGCGCTACCGCATCATGCACGCGACGGATCTGGCCGACGCGGACAAGGACGCGGCCGCGATGGCCGAGGTGAAGGCCGGGCAGGCGCTGCTCAAGGACTCCCTCCCCAAGCTGCGAAAGATGGCCGCGGAGACGGCGAAGATGCCGCACATGACGCGCTTCTTCGTGGACCGCAAGCGCGACGCGTACAGCGTGCTGCTCAAGTACGACGTGGACTTCAATAGCTTCCGCAAGGCGCTGGCCGCGCTTGAACGCCGGCTCCTCGACAAGGGCAAGAAACTGCCCGTGCTCCCGCATACGGGCACGATCAAGGTCGGCGTCTACAACCCCAGCCAAGACGGCGGCAGCGCGATCGGCCACAAGGGAGCGCTCATGACGTTCCAGGGCAAGAAGGGCATCGCCGCGGAGTTCATCACCGATCTGTCCATCGACAACCTCGTGAAGTACGACTGCGTCATCTATCCGCAGTGCAGCTTGGGCCAGTCGTCGACGCGCTACGACTTCTTCACCGGCCTCCGGCGCTACGTGGTCGAGGCCGGCGGCGCGGTGTGGTTCATGCACAATTCCGTGGGCACCCCGCGCAGCGAGTTCGGCCTGAAGACGACGTTCCCCGAGGTGTGCCGCGGCGCGCGGGAGCGAGTCGACTCAAACCGCGCGCGCATCATTCGGCATCCCATCACGAAGGGGTTCGAGCCGCGCACATGGATCGAGCACGCGTATTACGATCAATGGCTCTTGCGCCGCGACAAACGGGCTGGCCGCAGCGTGCTGCTGGGCGACAAGAAAGGGGTCATCTGGATCGCGGGGCAAGTGGGCAAGGGCCGCGTGCTCTACGATGGCACGATCGTGCTCGACAAGAACAACAAGGAGGCCCCGGCCACCGGCGACTACGCGAGGCTCATGGTCCAAGCGCTCGGGTGGCTCACGCAGCGGAGGTGATTCCTCAGAGCGGAGAACCACAGATTTCCACAGATGCCCACAGATACCACGGATCGGAGTCGGAGATAGAGAGAGTGGACGGATGGCCACGCGTCTTCACGTTTCTCGACTGGGCTGCACGCTCTCGTCTGCTTGAGCAATCGGCCGCGTAGGCGCAAGTGAGTCTCGTAGCTCCATACCCGTTCTGCTTCCGATCTGTGCTATCAGTGGGCATCTGTGGATATCTGTGGTTATTCCGGTTCCCGATGGTGATGGACGATTCCAGCAGTGATCCACTGACCAGGAGGTTAAGGTATGCCGCAGCGTAAGGACTACTTGCACGCGGACGTAACGGGTGAGATCATCGGCGCAGCGATGGAGGGGCTGAACGCGCTGCGGCCGGGCCTGCATGAGAAGCTGTATGAGAAGGCTCTTGTGATCGAACTCGCGGAGCGAGGCCTGGAGGGCGAAACGCAGCGCGAGTTTCCGGTCCACTACAAAGGCCACTTCATCGGCAAGCTCATCCCGGACATGATCGTCGCGGGCAAGGTGGTCGTCGACGTCAAGGTTGTCGAGCGTTTTGCCGACAGCCACGTCGCACAGGTGCTCGGCTACCTCGCGATCACCGGCCTCCAGGTCGGTCTGCTGCTCAACTTCAAACAGGCCAAGCTCGAAGTGAAGCGCCTTGTTCGCTGAACTGGTATTTGTGCGGATCAGCGGAATGACACAGATGTCCACAGATCACACTGATCGGAATCGGAGATGGAGACAGCGAGAGTGTCTCAAGGCGGTCGTCTCTTCTCCTTCCGATCTGTGCCATCTGTGGGCATCAGTGGATATCTGTGGTTTTCCCCCGTCCGAATAGGCTCTTGCCTGCATCCTCTCTGAGGAGTATCGAGATGTTCATCGACATCCACGCACACGCGTATCGCATCTGCCCGCCGTTCATGTGCCGGTTCTGCAACGCGGAGCAACTGATCGAGCGCTACGACGCATGCGGAATCGAGAGAGGCGCGCTGCTGCCGATCGTGAGCCCGGAGATCTACTTCCCGCAGGCCAACGAGGACATCCTCGAAATGGCGGAGCAGCACCCGGACCGGTTCATTCCGTTCTGCAACGTGGACCCGCGTGTGCTCACGAACTCGGCCGACGCGCCGCTCGACCGCGTGCTGCGGCATTACCGCGACCAGGGCTGCAAGGGCCTCGGCGAGGTGATGCTGAACGTGCCGGTCATGGACCCTATGGTGCAGAACCTGTTCAAGCACGCGGAGGCCGTGGGGCTGCCGGTGATCTTCGACGGCTCCGACGTGGTGGGCGGCGACTTCGGCCTGTACGACGACCCCGGTCTGCCGCAACTGGAGCACACGCTCCAGAGGTTCCCGGACCTCATCATGCTTGGCCACGGCCC
>JAJRTI010000136.1 GCA_024278415.1 Planctomycetota bacterium
CGCGTTTGTGCAACGCTTTCAGCGTTGGCGGCTTGTTTTCGGCATCCTTCCCAGCGCGGCGCTCGTTCGCCCGCTGGCGCGACCGAACGAGCTTGCACTGGGCTATGTTGTGATGCGCCTTCGGCGCATGTGCATTCTGCGTCGGCGCACCACGGGAATGAACGCCCAGTTTACTACGTACGTTCAGACCTGCACCCATAGCAAATGACTTGCCGACGGTAAGGACCGTACTAGAAAGGCCCAGGAGGGCCAAAGAAACATCCCCGGAGGCCGTGGTGCGGAACTTCATGGGTCTCGACCAAGGCGAGGTCATGCAAGAATGCAAGAGGTGGCGCCCAGCACCCTTGCAAACCTGCAAGACTATTCTTGCGCGTCTGCCCCATGCGCGGCCCTTGGATGCAATCGAAGACGCCGGCCCCGGGCTATTCGGTCTCGAAGCCCAATTCGGCCATCTTCCTGTAAAGCGTGGATGGATTGACCCCTAGCCGCCTAGCGGTTTCCTCTTTGTTGCCGCCGCAGGCTTGAAGTACTCGCCGGATGTGCCCCCTCTCGTATGTCCGCACGCCTTCCCTGAGGTCGTCGGAATTCAGGTGCCATTCAACATCACCTCTGAGTTCGGCAGGGATGTGAGCCAGGGTGATGTAGTCCCCGTGAGAGAGGATCATGCCTCGTTCGATGACATTCCTCAACTCTCGCACATTGCCTCGCCATGAATGGTTAAGCAAGGCTCGCATCGCCTCACTGTCAGCGCCTAGGCAGTTGCGTTTCATTTCAGCGTTGAACTTCTTCACGAAATACTCGACCAGCAGCGGGATATCGTGTCGCCGCTCCCTCAGGGGCGGAGCGGTGATTTCGAAAACGGCCACCCGGAAATACAGATCTTCGCGGAACGATCCCTCCTGGACCCGCTCGCGCAGATTCCTGTTGGTCGACGCGATGACCCGCGCGTTGAGGGGTTGGATCTCTCCGCCGCCGACGCGCGTGAATTCCTTTTGCTCCAGCACGCGCAGAAGCTTGCTCTGGACGGGCTGCGGCATCTCTCCGATCTCATCCAGTAGGATCGCGCCATCACCCGCGAGTTCGAAAAACCCCACCCGATCGCCAATGGCCCCTGTGAACGCGCCGCGCACATGGCCAAAGAGTTCGCTTTCGAACAGGTGGTCAGGTATACCCGCGCAGTTGATGGCGACAAAGGGGCGGTCCGCCGAATCGCTCGCCGCATGAATCGCCCGGGCAATGAGTTCCTTGCCCGTGCCGGATTCGCCTGTAATGAGGACCGTGCTCGTGGTGGGGCCGACTTCTCCGATCAAGTCCAGCACCTGCATCATGGCTTCGCTCTTGCCCACCATCGAGAGGCTCTCCACGTCACTGGAGGCTTCTCGGCGCAGCATCTTGGCTTCTTGGACCAGCCGCTTGTAATCCAACAGCCTTTGAATCTTCTGGAGTACATCCTCAACCAGCAGAGGTTTCATGACGTAGTCCGACACCCCCTTCTGGAAGGCCTCCACCGCCGTATCCAAGCTCGCGTACGCGGTGATCATGAGCACCGCCGCCTCGGAGCACATGCCCATGAGTTCGTCAAGGATGTCGATGCCGCTCTTGCCAGGCATGACCACGTCGCACAGGATCACATCTGGCCCGAACGCCTCGGCCGCCGCCAGACCATCGTCGGCGTTCGGCGCGGTTCGGCACTCGAAGCCTCTCCTGCGCAGCAGACTTGCGAGATCCTCGCGAAACAGATCTTCATCGTCGATGATCAGCACCTTGGCGCTCATGCCTTCTGCTCCTCTGTTCGGCCACGGCTCGATGTTGGCGGCGTGCGGATCGGCAGGCGCACGGTAAAGGTCGCTCCGCGGCCCGGCGTGCTCTCCACGTTGATCCGCCCTCCGTGCAATTGGGCGATGTTGTGCACGATACTCAACCCAATCCCCATGCCGTTTTTTTTCGTTGAGAAAAGTGGGCTGAAGATCTGCGAACGCACCTCTTCGCTCATCCCCTCGCCCGTATCGGTGAACGTGACGAGGATGCTCTGCCCGGCTGCGCGCGTCCGCACCGTCAGCGTTCCTCCCGCGGGCATGGCCTCCAACGCGTTGAGACCCAGGTTGAGGAACACGTGCATGAGCTGGTCTCTCATCTCCAGCGTTTCGGGCAGAACCTCGGCTAACTCCGAATGGATCTCACACCGTTTGGCCAGGCGATGGAGCCGCAGGACGTTGAGCACTTCACCAACAACAGTGTTGACTTGGCAGACGGTCCATTCTTGGTCGGCTGGTTTGGCAAACTGCGAGACGCCGTGGACGGTTCGGCTGATGCGGGCGATCTGGCCGCGCAGGAGTTCGAGGCTCTTCTTCAGAAAAGCTTCGTCGTGTTCTTCTTCAAGCAGATGCAGCCGCGTTGAGATCGACGCCAGGGGGTTGCCCACTTCGTGCGCAATCCCCGCGGCCATGAGTCCGAGCATGGCCATCTTGCCGGCGTGCACCATCTCCGCATCCGTCGCTTTCCGTACAGTTATATCCTGGGCCAGCTCCGCCACTTGATAGACGCATCCCTTGCTATCGATCAGCGGCGCGATGGTGATTTGGAAAAACCGGATGTTGCCTTGAGAATCCGTGGTCTGGCGTTCAACCACGCGCACGGCCCCATCGTCACGCGTCTTTGCGGCAGGGCCAGCCTCGCCGCCAATCCATCGCTCAAGCCGCTGTGGGGGGGCATCGGTGACGTTCTGCGGCAAATCCAACCACGCGCGGATTTGATCGTTGAGCCACACGGGCCGTAGGTCCGTGTCGAGGATCAGCAGCCCGGCTTCCGTGGCCTGGAGCACCCGCTCCAGGCGCTGCCGATCGGTCAACGCCTGGCGTTCTTCGGTGCGCAAACGCCCCATGATGTTCGTGGTAAAGTACGCGGTCAGTGTCATGAAAGCTGCTTGAAGCAGTATCACGCTCGCCACGTAGACGGGATCATGTGCCGCGTGGAGCACGTGACCCCGGGTGGCCACATGAGGGAATATCAGCAACGTGTAGTGGTCCACCCACTCCGCCATCTCCGCCAAAGCCATTAGGCCAAACAGCCCTGACGCGACCACGACGATCACGTAGCACTTACCCCGGTCGAATAGGATGCCGCCAATGATGATGTGGAACAAGTAAGCAAACGAAAGCGGGTTCTCGATTCCACCCGATTCGTGAAGCATGGCCGTCAAGACCACCAGGTCCACCCCGATCTGCATCTCTCGCAGATACTTAACGAACCAGCCTCGCTTCAAGAACTCCGTGAAGACCAGGTTGGCCGCGGCCAGGCAGGCAACCAGCCCAAGGAGCGGCGCCAGCCTCGCCGATCCCAGGTAATGCAACACAGAGATCGTTATTACGCTGAGCACGATGGCGACACCGCAAGCCACCCATCGAAGCCTGATGAACCACTCATTCAGATAGACAAGCTGATCGTCAGCCCCGCGTGGAAGGGCCGATAACACGTCAGCCCTTTGTAGCTGTGGAAGCGGCATCGATGATCCACCCATGGGAACGTGAGCGTTGCGGCATACAATGGTCAACCGGCCAATACCGATGCAAGCCTGCCAAGAGATGCGCCACGCGGCGGCCTTGGCGTCCACAGTGTCGCGCGCTTTGGGACTGGGGACAGGCCGGCCTATGGCATCTTATTTTGCGCCGCTCCCAGGGCGCCGAGGGCGGCGTGGGGAGGCAGCAGCCCGTCAACAAAGCACTGTCCCGCGACGCCGCGGGCGCTGTTGACGGGCTGCACGGGCGCGCGCATCAGAACAGGTTCGAAAGGAAGTTCTTTCCATGCACCAGCATGCCGCCATAGTGGCCAGCGAGCGACACGCACATACCCAGGAAAAGGAGGCAGACATAGTACCCTACAAGCCGCCACTTGGCCGGCCGCTCACGATGAACAAGCCTGACAATTGCTGAGAGCACCGCAAACACAAGCGCTGCGATGCCCCAGTACTTATGGGCGGTGACGATGGACACCTCACTGCCAACAAACTCCATGGATTTCGCCACGAGCAGACCCGTGACCACCACAGGCACGGCCGAAACCGCAGCCAGCACCAGGCAAAAAGCGCCTGCCTCGTCAAAAGCGCGTCTCTTCGTCGCCAACCACAGAACTTCGGCCAATATGGCGGAAAGAGCCAGTGCGATTGGGAAGTGCACGAGAACAACGTGCAGTTTTCCGATCTCCATAGCGAACTCCTCTGCTTGATGAATACGGTGGAACACAAGGGCCGGAAAGCAGGGGAGGCGCACCTGCGCCACCACCCGCTCTCACAGGCCCATACTGCGCATCGACGCGGCTCAGTTCTTCTGGCCGGCGCTGTACGCCTTCGCGTACCAGGCGGCCGGGTCGTCAGCCACCCGCTGCCGGCACTTCTTGCAGCAGACGTATATGCGCTTTCCATCGAATTCGACAAAGGTCGCCGGATCGGCCTTCTCATCGGGCATTACCGGACACATCTTGTTCGCGCCAGCGGGAAGCGTGCGCACAGGCTTGCTGGCGTGATGTTCTGCCGACTCAGTCGAGCGCTGCTGCTCGGCTCCGTGGTCGCCGTCGGCTTCGCCAGATGCATGCTCGCCTTGTGGCTTCACTGTCGCAACGTTCGGCGCTGCGCCTTTTGATTCCTTTCCGTCAGATGAGCTGGCACTCGATTCGTGCCGACTGCAACCAGCAGACAGACTGAGGACAACGAGCAGCGTAGCTAGGGTCATGAAACGGTTCATCGTGTGGGACCTTCCAAAAATGGGATCAAACAAAGGGCAGGGCATACGTGACTACAGCGCCACGTCGCTCCAACGGGAGGGGTTCTTTTGAAGCGCTGCCACTCCCGGGGGAGCCCGCAGGCCACAGGGGACGCATGTGATGTCCTGGTCATGTGAGGGCGAAGCCCTGTCTCGTGCTGCCCCGATTGGATCGGCCGCCCCTCGCCCCAGTCCTGTTTGGCGATGAGCCAGCACCGAATCGCCGTTGATCTGGCAGTTGGATGCATCTGCGAAAGGCTCACGGGTGCTCCCGTGAGGCAGGTACACCAGAAGCGCACAGCAGTTGGGCCGGTCGTCCGGTGCGGTTGGGCTGGTACCCTGCTCCTCGCGGTGCGATGTCGTCGAAGCTGACTCGACGACCGAACAGTTCAGCAAGCCCAACAGGAGGGCTGATAGCGCCAACACTGCGAGAAGCATGTTGCGGCCCGGCACGCACAGTCCCCACGTCATGCCACGGGCCAGGCCCTGCACTCTCTTCACTGTAAGATTCCTGTGTGTGCACATCGTCATCGGCCGCTCATCTTGGCTTCGCATAGGCTCACGCTTGATCCGTACGAGAGCTAATTGCGTGCCGGGGGCTTCACAACGCACCGAAAGCCGGTCGCCGAGCTAAAGACGGAGAGACGCTTGCGCGGCCGCGTAAACGAGAGTCTTCATTGGCGCCTACGAAGACAGGATCCGTTCGATCCCACTTCTCAGTGCGGCGGATCGGTCGTGCACCCCGTCCGTCTCCACCTGCCCGAGGTGCGCACGTCGAGCACACACAGAAGCAGGAGTTCAGACGTCGCCTGTCAACGAGGGTGAATCCCATTAGTCGTCTCCAAGACGCGTAAACGTAACATTTCTATCGAGTTTGCCTCGCCAGCACGGGGCTTGTCCCCAATGGCGCTGGGCGAGGGCCGCAGGCCCTGCGCTAAACCCACAACTTGGCCAGAGATGCCACTGCCTTGCGCAATGGATCGTTAGTGCCTTAGACTTTCGGAACCTCGGCGAAAAAAAAGAAGTTGCGTAGGCTCTCTGCACTGCGCGCCATCGGGACGAGGCGTTACGGGCGTTCGGTTTGCGGCGTACGGGCCGCGGCGAGGCGTTTTGGAGTGCGGCGGCTTGACGCCGCTTTTCCTCGGCAGCGCGCGCATGCCCACGAGAACGCAAATTCGCGCAAGCCGCGCGCATGCAGCACAAGCGCCGTCGCCGCCCGCCTTGCGGCGGGCTCTGCCGGCGCACTCCAAAAAGGCGCGCCGCGCGTGCCGTTTCGGTTGCGGGTGAAGCCCGCTTTGTGCTTTTGCTCCGCAAGCGTGAGACTTCACGGGCCAAGCCCGTGGCATCTTCACGTGCCGGCGTGTGCCCCCTCTGATGAGGGCAAAGAGGCGATGCGCCCCCATCGGCGGCTGGCTCGCGGCGCTTGCCCGCCGTCATTGTGCCTGCTTCGTCCAGAGCGTCACGTCAATCGACTTCGGACTGATGGGAGATTAGCCCCCGCCCGTGTATGATGGGCTCGCATCCCCGCGCGGTCCCACCAAGGACCAGCGAAACTCTCCTCCTGCCTAGGATGGCTCCGGCAAACGCGTGAATCCCCGAGCAATCTTGTTGGGGAAGTTCACGTCTTGGTGATTGGTGCCGACGCTTCGTCCATGTATCAGGTCTCATGGTGGTAGCTTTTTCGCCGCCATCACTCACGCGAGCGAGGACACTGCGTCCGGGCACGAGGCACCACCGGGCCACCGCGGGCGAGAGCCGCAACAAATCGTGCCGGGCCATCGAACACCTGTCCCTGAATGCCGGTCATGACTTGCCGCGCATCTTCGCCACCCGCAGCCGAGTCTCCTCCACCCAGCAGTACAGCACCGGGACGAGGAAAGCCGTCACCACCGCCACCGTCATGCCGCCAACCGAGGGGATGGCCATGGGCACCATCACGTCCGATCCGCGGCCAGTGGAAGTCAGCACGGGAATGAGAGCGAGCACCGTCGTGGCCGTGGTCATGAGGCAAGGCCGGATCCGGCGGTGGCCCGCGTACACCGTCGCCTCCCGAATCTCCTCAATCGAAGCGGGCTTCATCTCCTCGAACCGCTGACGCAGGTAGGTGGCCAGGATCACGCCGTTGTCAGACGCGATGCCAAAGAGCGCGAGAAAGCCCACCCAGACCGCCACGCTTAGGTTGAGCGGATGGACTTGAAAAAGATCGCGCATGGAGACGCCGAACACGTCGAAGTTCAGGAACCAGGGCTGTGCGTACAGCCAGATCATCTGGAAACCGCCGGCCCAGGCCACTAAGATGCCGGAGAAGACCAGCAGGGTCGTGGGGATTGTCTTGAACTGAAAGTAGAGGATCAGGAAGATGATGAACAAGGCCAAGGGCAGCACGACACTGAGCCTCTTCTGCGCTCGGATCTGGTTCTCATAGCTCCCGGCAAACTTGTAGCTCACGCCTGCGGGGATCTTGAACTCGCCACTGTCGATCTTGCTTTGGAGGAAACGCTGGCAGTCTTCCACCACGTCCACTTCCGCGTACCCTGGCTTTTTGTCGAAGATCACGTATCCCACGAGGAAGGTGTCTTCGCTCTTGATCACCTGCGGGCCACGGATGTAGTTGAGCTTGGCGAGCTGCTCCAAGGGAATCTGAGCGCCGTCTGGTGCGGGCACGAGGATACGGCCCAGAGACTCGATGTTGTCCCGAAGCTCGCGCATGTAGCGCACACGCACGGGGTAGCGCTCGCGGCCCTCGACGGTGGTCGTAATCCTGCGCCCGCCAATGGCGACCTCGATCACGTCCTGGACGCGGCGAATGTCGATCCCGTAGCGAGCGGTCGCCACTCGATCGATGGCGATCTCAATGTAGGGCTTGCCCACGATGCGGTCGGCAAACACGGCCGCGGGCTCCACAGACGGCACTTCTTTGAGGTATTTCTCAATCTCGAGGCCGACCGTCTCGATGGTCTCCAGGTCGGGGCCTTTGACTTTGACGCCCATGGGCGCTCGCATGCCGCTCTGGAGCATGACGATGCGCGCGGCGATAGGCTGGAGGCGCGGCGCTGAGGTCGTGCCGGGGATCTTGGTCACCTTGACGATCTCTTCCCAGATGTCGTCCGGTTTCTTGATGTGCGGCCGCCATTGCCGATAGGCGCGGCCGTGGGGATCCGGGATGAGCTTGCCCTGTGCGCTGCGCACGAACTCCTGCTTCTTCACGTCGTATTTGAACCGCAATCGCCGGCCGTTTTTGCCCGTGATGTACTCGGGCTTGTACGTGATTTGCGTCTCAATCATCGAGATTGGGGCGGGGTCGAGCGGGCTTTCCACTCGGCCGGCCTTGCCGACGACCGTGTCCACTTCGGGAATCGCGCGGATGGCCATATCCTGCTTCTGAAGGACGTCGTAGCATTCGCCAATGGACGCGTGAGGCATCGTGGTCGGCATGAACAGATACGAGCCTTCGTCGAGAGGCGGCATAAACTCCTTGCCCAGGCCGGGGAACTCGGCCGCGCTGTCGACCCAAAACGTGGTCGAGCGAACCCTTTCCGGTTTGATGCCCACCACGGAAGCGGCTTTGGGCACAATGCTGAAGACTGTGTCGAAGCCCAGCCAGATCACCCCGCCCCAAATGGTGAGGGCGATGGGAATCAACATGAACGCAATCTTGTGGCGGAGGAAGATGCGGAGCAGAGGCACATAAATGTGTTGGAAGACCACGAAGAAACCCAACAGGCTGGCCATGATGCCGCACACCAAGACGAGGTTTCGCACCAAGCCCTTCCCTGGGCCAAGCGGCAGCCAATGCTGCGTCAGAAGCACGGCCACAATGGCCACGGCGATGCCATTGGTGAGGAACAAGGCGGTGCGCTTCAGCCAGTGCGGCAGTAGTTCTTCAAAGAGATGGTAGGCGCCAAACGCGGCAACGATCGCACCCACCCACCAGGCCATCCACCAGGCGAGCAAGCCGCCCAGCGCAATGAGCGACCCGAACAACATGCGGCGCAGCGTCTTGCCCCGCACGCGCCCCGTCATCAGCACATGAGCAAAGGGCGGGATGACCGTGAGAGCCACGATGATCGACGCGACGAGGGCGAACGTCTTGGTGTAAGCCAGCGGCTTAAAGAGCTTGCCCTCCGAAGCCTGCATGGTGAACACGGGCAGGAAGCTCACGACCGTGGTGGAGATCGCAGTCAGCACCGCGCTCCCCACCTCGGCGGTCGCCTCGAAGACCACCTCCAAACGGTTGTCCTCCGGCGCGGCAGCGTCCAAGTGTTTTAAAATGTTCTCGCAAATCACAATGCCCATATCGACCATGGCCCCGATCGCGATCGCGATGCCTGACAAGGCCACGATGTTCGCGTCCACGTGAAACAACTTCATCGCAACAAAGCACATTAGCACCGCAAGCGGGAGCAACCCCGATATGAGGATGGAACTGCGCATGTGCATGACCATCACGATGACCACGATGATGGTGACCAGGATTTCGTCCTGGAGCGCGCTGTCCAGCGTTCCGAGGGTCTCGTAGATGAGGCCGGTCCGGTCGTAGAAGGGCACGACGGTGACGTGGGAGACCCGACCGTCGGCCAAAGTCTTCTTGGGCAGGCCCGGGGCGATCTCCTTGATCTTCTTCTTGACGTTCTTGATGACTTCGAGGGGGTTCTCACCGTAGCGCACGACCACGACGCCTCCAGCGGCCTCGGCGCCCCCTTTGTCAAGCACGCCGCGGCGAAGCGCCGGCCCCAAGCTCACGTGGGCAATGTCCTTGATGAACACGGGCACGTTGTCGCGCACCTTGACCACGGTATTCTCAACGTCGCTCACGCTGCGAATGAAGCCGAGCCCGCGGATCACGTATTCCGCTCGATTCACCTCGATGGTGCGAGCGCCCACGTCCACGTTCGACCGCCGCACCGCGTTGAACACTTCGTCTAGTTTGACGTTGTAGGCCCGCATAGCATCGGGATCCACGTCGACCTGGTACTCTTTCACGAATCCGCCGATGGAGGCGACTTCGCTCACGCCCTCGGCCGCGAGCAGTGCGTAGCGCACGTACCAATCCTGGATTGTGCGCAGCTCATCGAGATCCCACCCGCCGGCGGGATTCCCCTTCGCATCGCGGCCTTCGAGGGTGTACCAGTAAATCTGGCCCAAGGGGGTTGCGTCGGGTCCGAGCGCGGGTTGCACTCCCACTGGCAGCGTGCCCGCGGGAAGGCTGTTGAGTTTCTCCAAGACCCGCGACCGCGACCAGTAGAAATCGATCTTGTCCTTGAAGATGATGTAGATACTGGAGAAGCCGAAGAAGGAATAGGTGCGGATCGTCTTCACGCCCGGCACACCGAGCAGCAGCACCGTGAGGGGGTAGCTGATTTGGTCTTCCACGTCTTGGGGGGAGCGGCCCATCCATTCGCTGAAGACGATCTGTTGGTTCTCGCCGATGTCAGGGATCGCGTCCACGGGCACCGGGTCTCGGGGGAGGCCTCCCACGTCCCAGTCGAAGGGGGCCGTCATGATCCCCCACAGCACAGCGCCGGCCACAAACAGTACGACCACGAGCTTGTTCTCGAGGCAGAAGCGGATCACGCCGGCCAAGATCCCTGTATACTCTTTCCGGTTGTCGGTAGTGGGTGTCATAACGGGTTACTCGAGTTGTGTCCTTGCATCAGTTGACAAGCCATCCAGTGGGCGCCGGCGAGCAGGCCTGCGGGAGTGAACTCGGCGGGGCCAGGCGCCGTTCGCTTGCTTGGCGATACCTCCGAGGTTTTGCGGCCAATTGTGGCTCACTCCATTCCCGTTGTCTCTTGCCCCTCGATCACCCCGACCTCCTCGCCACACTTCGGCATCGCTTGGCCGAAATAGGGGTTCAGAACCTCCTCGGAGTCCTGAAGCCACGTGGCGCCCCGATTGCCGAAGGCCATAGCACAGCGAAACTGGACAATGGGCTTGGCTGAGGTGTGGCCGAGACGTTTGATCGCGACGGGGAGCAATTGCGAGACTTGATCGAAGGCTTGCCGCTGTCGGATGATGTCTTTAGCGGCCACAAGTTGGGCGGCCGCTTTCTTGAGGCTTATCTGCTCCTTCATCCACACCATGTGGGCCGGGCCCTTGAGCAGTTCCATGTCCACCGCGGCGAGGGCCGCGCTCAACGTTTTGCCGGCAGCGGTTGCGGCCTTCGAATCATCCGCGGCCAACGCGCGCCACGCGGTGAGGTAGGCGTCGAGGACCGCGGTCAGTTGCGTGCGAAACTTTTTCGGCGTCGCGGAGCTTTTCTCTCCACTCGGCCGCGCCGCCTTGGCTCCGGCCGGCGCAAACGTGCCAGTCTTCTCGCCACAGGTGGGCATTGCCTGGCCCAAGTATGGATTCTGGGTATCCTTCGAATCCTGGAGCCATTTCGCACCACGGCCATCAAAGGCCATGGGACAGCGGAACTGTATGATGGGCGTTTTGGACGCGGACCCAAAAACTGTGAGTATCGCGCTGAGCGAATTGGAAAGTGCGCTGAACGCTTTACGTTGAGCGCCCAGGTCTTTGGCCGCGGCTAACGCGTCGGCGCTCTTTTTCAATGGCGGCAGATCCCTCATCCACGCCAGATGCGCCTCGCCCTTGAGCCCACTCATGTCCACCGCGGCGACCGCTTGGCCGAGCGTCTTGGCCGCTTGCGCCGCATCGCCGGATTGGTCTTTCGCGAGGGCCTTCTGCACGGCCAGGTAAGCGTCCAGCACGGCGCCGAGTTGGGCACGGAAGGCCTCAGGCGCATCCAATCGCTTCGCCTCGGACGAAGGCCTGTCTGACACAGGCGCGCCCTTGATGCTCATCATGCTCGGCTTCGCTTGGATTTGGAGGGCGCTGTCGATCTTGAAGTTGCCGTTTGTAACGACCCGCTCGCCCACCTCAAGCCCGGAGCGTACGATGTAGTATCCTTTGGCCCGCGGCCCGAGCACCACCTCGCGCCCCTCGAACGTCGGTTTGTCTCGTCCGGGAACCTCCACGTAGACGACCGCGCGCGTTCCCGTAACGAGGGGGGCGGTCACCGGTATCACAACCGGCGGCTTCGCGCCCTGCGACGATGGAGCGAAACCGAGGCTCTCCGTGCGCACCAGCGGCATCCCACAAATGTCGCACGTGCCGGTCTCGTCCTTCAGGATTTCGGGGTGCATGGGGCACATCCACTTCCCGGCGAGCCGGGGAGCCATCACCTCTCCCCCCTCTGTGAGCATGGGCCGAACCACCGCGTGCACAAACATCTCGGGCTTCAGCATGCCATCGCTGTTGTCCACGTTGAGCCGAACCTTCGCGGTGCGTGTCTTGGCGTTGAGTACCGGATCGATGAACGCGACGGAGCCCACAAACCGCCGGCCGGGATAATCTTCGGTCACGACTTCCACCTGTTGGCCGTACCGAACCCAGACCAGATCCGATTCGTACGCGTCCAGTTTGACCCAGACGCGGGTCAGGTCGACGATCGTGTAGATGCGCGTGCCTGTCTTGACGTACATCCCTTCAAATCCGCTCTTGTGAACCACAATGCCGCCGCTGGGTGCGTAGATGGTCATGTGGTCGCTGGGTTTGCCTCGCTCCTCGATGGCCGCGACTTGTTCGGACGTGAGGCCCCAGAGCCGGAGCCGTTCGCGAGCCGCGTCCACCGTGGCGGCCCCTGTCTCCCTCATGATGGCCAGCTTGCTGTTTTTCAGTTCTTTCACAGCCTGAATGGCCTGAAGCAACTCTTCCTGCGCGGCGTAGAGTTCGGGGCTGTAGAGGTACACCATGTGTTCGCCCTTCTTGACGGGCACACCGGTGTAATCTACATAAAGTCTATCAATACGGCCGGCCACCCACGCGGTGATGTAGTCCACCCGCGTCTCGTCGTAGTCCACCTTGCCGACCATGCGCACCTCCGCGGCGACAAACTTCCGCTCGACCGGCGCGGTTTCGATAGCCGCAAGGGCTTTGGCGGCTGGCGACATCACCAACATGCGCTCAGACTCCTCGCCGCCTCCTTGCGCGAGCGGAATCAGCGTCATGCCACAGATCGGGCACTTGCCGGGTTTCGGCAGCCGAATCTGGGGGTGCATCGCGCAAGTCCACATCGTCGCGGCCGGTTGGCTTTTTGTCGTGGCGCTAGCGGTCTTCGCCTGCGGCTTCGCGGGTGCGCGCTCAGGCCGCCGCATGAGCCAGCCAGCGCCGAAAACAGCGACGAGTACCGCGATCATGGCCGGAATCTTCAGTTTCTTGATCATTGCGTGAGCCTTCGGTTGTGTCACAATTGGGCGGCGAACGCGGTGCGCGCGGCTGCGGGGGCTGGCCGCGCGCACCCATGGAAGGGGACGACTACTTGTGATGACTCCCTCGTGACTTCTGCTGCTGCGGCTCGTCCAGCCGCTTGAGATACTTCTCGGGGTTCTTCTTGAAGGCTTTGACGCAGCCTTGGCAGCAGAAGTACACGCGGCGGCCCTTATAGTCCGTGTAGATCTTCTTGTCGATCTTGCGGCCCATCACGGGGCACTTGGTCTGCACGGATTTGAGCACGACGCCTTCGTCCGCCAGTTTTTTCAGGTACTTATCGGGGGTCTTCTTGAATGTGCCAACGCACCCGGGGCAGCAGAAATACACGCGCTGGCCCTGGTAGTCGGTGTAGACCTCGGTGTCAATCTTGCCGCCCTTGACCGGGCAAAGCGTTTGGGCCTTGCCTGTTTGCTCAGCGGCAAACGCACTCGCCGCGAGAATCGCGGCAAGCCACGTAGCGAGCGTGAGGTTAATGCGTCGAGTGTTCATGGTCGTTCTCCTCATAGGTGGTCATGATCTCCGATATGCCAGTTGGGAACATCCGGAGTTCTATAGTGCTGGTTCGATTCGCTTCGCGTTGGGCGGGCGAGGCTTCACAAGCGGCCGTCCTGCTTCGTCTCGCTTCGCCGGGAGTGGTTTCAAGTTCGCGTTACTGGCCTTGCGGCTGCCCCCCCTGTGCCTGACCGCCACTCGCGCCGGACAGTTGGCGGCCCACGAGCATTTCGACCTCAGCAAGCCGCTGAGCCTTGTCTGAGAGCGCTCGCTCGTACGCCAGACGGAAGGTCAGCAGCAGCCGCTCTGCATCGATGAGGTTCAGGAAGTCCATTTTGCCCGCTCGGTACGCGGTCTCAGTCGCGCGTAGCGACTGCTCTGCTTTAGGTACCAGCGTGTTGTGGTAGAGGTCGATCTTACGCTCGGCATCTCGAAACTTGAACAGCGCCAGTTTCACTTGGGCCATGAGCGAGTTGGCCTTGTTTTCTCGCTGCCGCAAGGCCGCTCGTTTGCGTGCACGGGCTTCGCGCTCCGCGGCTCGGTACTTCTGATGCCAAATAGGCAGATTGATGGAAACCTTCGCGGCGACAGCGTCTTTCCCACTGTCGGAGGTGCGCCTGCGGGCCGTTCCCGTGTCGACGTAGTCCACGCCCAAGGTCACGTCTGGGAAATAATCCTTCCGGGCCAATTGAATGGCGGTTTGCTGTTTCTCGATCTCTGCATCGAGCGCCTTAAGTTCAGGATTGACCTCGCGCATCCAGGCCAGGATCTGTGGGTCGTCGGCGTCAAGGGCCGCTTGTGGGGCTTCGGTGGGCCAGGGCACGTCGGCATCCGCCGCTCGGTTGAGTGCGGCGTTGAGCCTGGCCACGATGGGCTGCCTCAGATCCTTCAGCGTGCGCAACTGGTCTTCGAGCTTGCCGAGTTCGACTTGGGCGCGGATCACATCCGCGTGTTGGGCCCCGCCCACCTTGTATTGGGAGCGCGCGACCCCCTCCAATCTGCGGACCAGATCCATGTTTTCGCCGGTGATCGCGAGCGCTCTGGCGAGGTAATACAACTCGAAGTAGGCGTCCTTCACGCTGTAGAAGACGCGCAACCTGGCCGCCTCGAATTGTTCGTACGCGGCTCTTGCCCCGGCCAGTGCGATGTCCCCGCGGAGCCGCAGCTTGCCAAACCAAGGGAATGTTTGCGCGAGCCCAAATCGCTGCCGTTGGGGGCCCACGCGGGTCTCGACGCGCTCGATGAAGTACGCGTAGGTCAGTTTCGGGTCGGGCAAGGATGTCACTTGAGGCGATTTCTCGAGAGCCGCCTTCCAGCGATTGAACGCGGCTTCGAGCCCCGGGTTGTTCAGCGCCGCGTACTTCAGATAGTCCTGCAGCTCCGGTGAAACGCTGAGGGTCGCGACGGGGGGCCGCTCGGACTTGCTAGCCAATGGGCCGCCATAGGTGCGGCTCTCTAGCTCCCGGAAGTTTTCGAATGCCTGCTTCTGGCTCGTAGACGAGCACCCAGCCACTGCCAAGACGATGAAAGAAAAACACCGAATCCTGAACGCTATACCCATGCTGAGACCTTTCCTCTCCAACGCGCGGCGCCAGGCGCACTCCATCCTGTGCAAGAATCTGATACGTTGGGGGTTACTATAACACTTGGCCATTGGCATGTAAATCACTATGTTGGCAACCTTAGGGCTCGCGGGAAACGCAGGAAGGTGCATACGCGCGGAGGTTTCCTTGTGGGGCAAGCTGAGGTGCAGAGCGTGCGTATCGGGAAATCGAACACGCCTGGCGATCATGCGACAGCTTTGATACAGCGAGAGGATGGTGTGCGCCGGCGTTACTGTCGTTCCGCCGTTCGTCTTGCCGCGTCCTTGTCCTTGGAATGAGTCTCGACAAAATCCCACAGGCTTCGCCAACTGTTGCCCTGATACTCGGTGGAGCAGAGCCCGACCGCGTGCTCGTGACTTCTCCCGGCTGGCTGGACCCATACAACTGTCGCATCGAACCGAACAGATGGGGCATCGTGCTCGAGTCGGAGCGCCACTTTGAGCCGCTGTCCAGGCCTGAGGTCCTCATCGGTCAGGAACCTCAGACCTTGACGCGAGACGTCCACGACTGGGCAAGGGACACTTCGCTTGTGGCTGGGCAGAAACGCCAGGCGCGGCCGTCGGCCATACACGAGCCGTACGTGGCTGACAACAAGCCTGTCTCCGTGTCGCCGATCACGGCTTTCCGCATTGGGCAGGGGCATTGGGGGCCTCCTGTTTCTGGCTCGGTCTATCGCGCTTTCGCTCCTGCAAGCTCATGCCACACTTGGGGCACTTGCCCTTTTGCAGCGACAGCACGTCGGAATGCATCGGGCACGTGTAGAGCCCGGTCACCTGTGTCTTCACGAGCGCCATCTTGCACTTGGGGCACGGCCCAGGCTTCGTGGAAAGAACCTCCGGGTCCATGGTGCACGTGTAGACGGTCAAGCTCTTCTTGCCGGTCGAGGCTTCAGGTTTCTGGCTGTTGTTCGAGGCTCCGGGCTTCTTCTGCGGCGTGGGTTGGCCTCCGCCACAGCAGGCCATCGCCATGGCATCTCCGGCGGTCAAGCCAAAGACCACGACTCCGACCACAATCATACTTCTCGTCAAGTGCGATACCATGCTCAACTCCTTTCGTTTGGAATGATACCATACAGGATCATTCGGACAGGCCATTCTTGTTCAATGTTCAATAGCCGGGTGGCGTGGCGCCGTTACCCAGCCTCAGGATTCATTGACTGGTCAGTCTCTACTACTCTCGCGCTCACATATGAGTTCTCGAACGATGCGTTTGAGTTCAGACAGATCGGAGGACTTTTCCATGAACGCGTCAATCATGGGGGGCACACCGCCAATGGCGTATAGCGCGGAAGCGACATGCACCACCAAGACGGCATGGGGAAAGGCCTCCCACACTTGGATGGCAATGTCCTCTGCTTCGGTCCATGAAGACCCTCCATCCACGAGCACGAGATCCACAGCCGCATCCGCGGCCCGCAGTTCGGGCAGTTGAGCCATCTGTGCGCAGGCGGTCACCTCGTAGCCTTCCGTCTCCAGCTCCTCGCTGTAGAGCAGCCGCAGATTCGCCCATGGCTCGACAATGAGTATGGACGGGGGACACATCATGGATCTCGCTTGGTTCGTTCAGCGCCCATTCATGGAGGGGCTGCAGACGCACGAGAGTCTTCACTAGGCCATAGGCTTCTGGCGCCTACAATCGGGATGGCTCGGCAGGCCGCGCGGTCGGCCTTCTGAGCCTGGGGGGGCGGACGTCCTGATGGTGAGACGCGGTGCGACCTGACTTCAGGGCTGTGGGCCGGCGCTCATGCTCGGGTTCGCAAGACGCTTGTGCGAGGCGGGCCTCATACTGCTCGACAAGCGCGGCGTTCTTGTACCCAGAGCACATCTTCTTGTTGTGCCACTGGTCGTGCGGAGAGTCATAGGCGCCGCAACGATCTCGCAGGTTCAATGGGCAGCCGTGGCACTTGCGAACCGGTTTTCCATTTCTGTGCATCACGTAGCTCCATGCCTTTGGCTAAAGAGGGTCAGGGCAGGTCCTTCGTGCATGAGCGAGCGGCAAACTTCTGGCGCTGCGGCCTTTCGAGGCGCGGGCTCCGCGTCTCGAAAGGCCGCAGGACAGCCTGGCGTCAGCCGATCCCGCGTATCCAAAACGCGAGCGCGACCGCGCCGTGGCAGGCTCCGAGCGCCACCGTGATGATGCCAGCCGTGCGATGGTACTTGAAGACCTTAAGTCGGACGCGCCGAAACAAGATTCCAAGCGCTATCGTGGCCACCAGGCACGCCGCGGTGGCGACGCCAAGCCAGAACACAAGCCAAGTCATGTTCCGATCTCCCGACTGTGAACGAGTGTTGTCAACTGAGTTGCATCGCCAGTAGATGCAAGACCCAAAGGCACGCCGCGGCGATCGCGCCATACTTGTGCAACCGGAAGTGCGGCCCCAGCCGCCGGCGCATCAGCCCCGCCACCGCGGTCGCGAGCGCGGTCAACCACGTGGCGGCTCCCAGCACCGGCACAATCCACGGGTCTCCGTGCTCTTCTTTCTCGGGCACGCCCTGCGTCTCGGCCAGGTAGGCGGCAATCGTTTGCGCGTCCTGTTCCGAAATCAAGCCAGGCGTCTTCCCGGCCATTCGCTTCACGGTAGCGCTCCATTTTGCAGCCGTCTTGTGCGCGGCCAACGCCCGATCGAGAGGATGACATGCGGCACACGTCTCCTCGAACAGACGTTGGGAACTCTGAGGGGCGCCCTTTTCCGATTGCGCCTCAACGGCCGCCCATGGGAGAAACATCAGCAAGATCATCAAGCGCTGCAAAGCACGGGCACGGTTACGCATCGACAACTCCATGTGGGATCTTCGGGTATCCTTGGCATGAAACATCGTCGCCACCCCGCGAGGCGGCATCATCCGCCACAGCCCGCGGGACGCGGCTGGTGAGAACTCCGCATCATCTGCCGAGACACGCTCACGGCGAATCGGCGCCGGCCGGCACGACGGCCAGCCGCATAACCTCGTCCATGTCGGCCGCGCCGGGGTCTTCGAATGCGAGCCGGTTGAGGATCTTTTCAATCCTCTTGCCTTCGCTGTGGATGTGCCTGAGCAGGAGTGCGACCTTGGGGGGACAGCTCTGTTGTTCGCGCAGAAGCGTCTCCGCCTCCTGCGCGATGTGCCGCGCGGGGGTCACGATCTCCTGATAGGCCTTCAAGGTGGTCTCGGTATGGGTCGCGTAGCGCTCCACGTCGAGCAACTCCTTTTCTAGGGCGCGCAGCTTCTCGACCATGCGATTGAAGACGCCGTGCAACTCACTCAGTTCGTTCGAGGTATCCGGGTGCTGTCGAGGGCTGAGTTCGCCGCGAGCCAGCGCACCCACGTGGGCCATCAGCGCGTCCACGGGCCGCATGACCAGTCGGCGCACAACCCACATTGTCGCGAACACCGCCGCAACAACGACGCAGATCGTCAGGCCCACCCGGCGGGCGATAAGGACGTAAGCCAAGCGATTCACGTCGGCGAGCGATTCGGCAAGCACGATGGCGCCGGTAGGGGTGCGGCGCGGCCCGCCGTCAAGCGAGATAGCGGTCATGACGATGTTCTGGCCTTCGAACGAGCCTAGCATTCGCACAGAGGCCCGCTTGCCGGCCAGCACGTCGGCCAACGCCGGATCCCGCAACAACGGCAGCTTCGCGGCGTTTCCCATGCCATCGGCAATGACCTTGCCGTGCGCATCCACGACCGCCAGGATGTGGCCGGGCCGCCCGTGGTCCTTCATGCGGCCGCAGAACTCTCGGACGATTGCCGGCGCATCGGCGGGACGCCTGGACGTGCGCAGCGCCACCTGAAGCAATCGGCCCGTCTCGTGCATCCTGCTCACGAGATCATCGACCAAGACCCGGCGCAAGTTCGCGTAATCCAGGCAAAGAAACGCGAGCATGACTGCCACGAGCGTCAGGCCAATTCGAATCGCCAATTGGCGATGCAGCCGGCTCTGTTTTGCATGTATCTTCATGGTGTTGCTCCGACAGCATTGGGGGCCCGCACAGTGCTGGGCATTGTGTTTGGTCGGCGTGGCATCGGCGTGCTTTGGATAGTCGCGGAGAGCCCAGGCAGTCCAACAGCGACGCGTCATGCAGCGACACGCCCACCTCTCGGCGCACAACCAGACACGGCGTCAGGTGGCCCCGGGTGTCGACGTGAACCGTGTAGTTGTGGCTCGCCATGCACCCAGCCGACATGATCTCATCCGCGGGGAAGCAAATCAAAGGCAAGCGTTGTTGCACACGCACCTGCTGAACCTCTCGTCGCACCGCGCGGAGTTCCGATTCCTCAAAGCGAGCCGCGGCTTCGGCGCACAGGGTTGGGGTGAACAACCCGAAGCGGCATCCGTCGCTCTCCCGATCAGCCACCACGCGCGGCACCACACCGGGTTTGAAGCTCTCTCGATTGAGCGTGCAGGAAAACCCAAACAGGGCGTTGGCCGCTCGCAAATGGTTCATGGCTGCCTGCGCGGCTCCGTACGCTCCCTCACCACAATGCTTGTCCATGTTCGCGCCATCGGCATCCATGCTCACCACCAGAAGCACGTTGCCTAGCGAGGCGATCTCCTCCCCGAGGCACTTGTCGACCGTGGTTCCGTTCGTGAAGACGAAGAACACTGAATCAGGATGGTTCGCCAGTAGCTGTGCGAGGTCGGGGTACAGGAGGGGTTCCCCTCCCAGGATAACAAACAGGTAGCACCCAAGCTGCTCGGCTTCTCGGAGGAGGCACTGGAAAAGATCCCGATCAAGTTCGGTATCGCCAATGCGCCCAGACATGTAGCAGTAGTCGCAGGATCGATTGCACTGCGATGTGACATCGATGGTCATAATACTGGGCGGCGACACGCCGTGCACGCGCTCGGTCACGCGGCGCCGCTCCTGCGCGTGGTGGTAGCTGCCCAAGAGCCTGGCGGCTCGTCTTGGGCTGAGCCCCCCGCTCTCAACGTGAGGCAACATGACATCGAAGAGAAACCGTGCGAGCTTCTGGTCGACGCTCAGGGATTCAGGAATGGCTCGCATCGGGGCCTTCAATTCTGGTGGCACAGTCATGGGGTACCTCCCGAGGATCCGCCGGTTGTGTGCCAGTCGGGCGGGCACACAACCGGCAGGCGTTGCCGTTAGTCACCTTTCCTACTTGCCGCCGCTGCCTCCACCCACCGCAGGGGAAGCCATAGGGGCCGCCTCGCCGCCGAGCTTGGGCAGATACTTGGTTGGGTCAGCCTTGAACTTCTGCACGCAGCCCTGACAGCAGAAGTAGATCTTTTTGCCTTTGTACTCGACAAAGATGCTCGGATCGATTGGCTTGCCCATGACCGGGCAGGTCTTCTGCGCGGGGGCCGCCTGCGTTGGAGCGCCGGAAGCCGGTTGGGCCGCGTCCCCGCCCTGATCGGCCGGGTCGTGGCCAGAACCACAACCCGCCACGAACACCGCTGCCAGCGCTACGCTCAGCAAACCAACGAGACCAACTGATGTGCGAATGCGAAACATGATCTACCTCCACAGTTCAAGGAATGAAGTGCTGTTGCGGCCGCCTCACGAAAGACAGCCATGGGACTGGGGAACACCCTCCGCCACAGCCGGGGGATGGCCCACTTGCTCAAGCGCCCGAAGGAGCGCGTGAAGATCCAACGGTTTGGGCAGGAAAGCATCGATGCCTTCTTCTTCCAAATCCATGCCCTCGATCCGGTCGGTGTGAGCGCTCATGAGGATCGTCGCATGGGGGGCTCGGCGCCGGCACACCAACGCCCGAACCAACTCGATGCCAGATAGCCGGGGCATGGCGAAATCTACGAGAAGCACATCCGGTATCGTCCGAAGCAATTCCGCCAGGGCTTCCACCGGGCACGTGAACGTCCTGACGTCGTGCCCATGCGCGCCTAAAAGCAGAGCGACACTGCGAGCGAAGTCGGCGTCGTTGTCGACAACTGCGATCTTCATGGTGGTGGTGCTCTGCTGAATCCATAATGGACGGCTCATGGCGATTGCGCACCGTCCGCTCCGGCCTCAATGGCCTGGCCGTTACTTGTACTTTTGTCTCGTGTGGTGCTTGGCGCGTCCTGACTGGACGGGGCGTTGGCCCTTCTCGACGATAGCGTCTGTCGCGTCATTGGGCTGCTTCCAATGTCCGATGCTGCATGGGCGTTCAGCCGCCATAGAGAATCTCGCGCTCTTGCTCGGCGTCCGCGGCCAGTTGCCCGGCCCGCTTGACGGAGTCCGCCAGGTCTTGCAACGAACTCTCCGAGACCACTCGGCCGTGACCGTCTAGCACGAACACGGCGGCCCCGGCGCGGACGCCATATTCTCGGCGCAATCGTTGATTCGGGTCACAAATAGCAATCATGTGCTTCGCCTTGTCCGCCAGCGTCTGAAGGCACTGATCGTGGCTCTTGCAGCACTCGCCGCCGCACGAACTGATCTGGACCAACGCGACATTGCTTCTCAAGCCTTGACTGGCCCCCACCAGGCGCGTGTTCGGTTAGGTGCAGGGGCCGTTCGTGAATGCCACCACCGTGGCGTCCTCGTAGATGGCAGAGAGCGAGCGGCGCGCGCCCGAGCGGTCGAGGAACGTGACGTCCGGAGCTTGCGAGCCAACGCCCACTGCAACCGAATCATTCGGAGTGACAATGCCAACGGTCGGCTTGGTCGGCAGGCCACTGCAACCAGCAGCAATGAGTGCGAGCGCGGCAAAGGCAATTCGTTTGTGAAGTTTGTAATTGATCATCATGTCAGTCTCCCAAACCCTGAATCGTTGAGCCCCTGGAATCGAACAGGCGCCAGTATCGTTGCCGCGTCGCCGCAGCAACGCAAGTGGACTGGGCCCATGCGATTCCCTTCTAAGCAATGCAGGTGCCACCGTCACGCACGCAGGAGCGCTGTTTCGCAAGACCCCAACGAGTAGAGACTTACGGCACACTGCTTCCGAGCGCGCGCAGCCTTGAGCCTCCTAAAACAGAAACAGCCTTGCCGCTTCTTGTGGAAAGGATCTTTCACCTACAAGGGCCGCTTGAGGTAGTAATCCCGGATCTTCTTGCGAAGTGTGGGGGTAGAGATGCCCAGAAACGCTGAGGCGCGGGTGATGTTCCAGCCAGTCATTGACAACACCTTCTCCACGTGAAAGCGCTCGATCTCACGCAGTGTTGGCACATCACCCTCTGGCGCAACCGCGTTGCTTTCGAGTTCCCCCAGCACCGCTTCGACATTGAGTGTCTCGCCCGTTGACAAGGCCACAGCACGCGTCAAAATGTTCTCCAGTTCCCGCACATTGCCGGGCCAATCGTGGCTCTCCAAGCGTCTCATGAATCCCTCGGGGATCTGGGTCACGTGCTTGTGAAGTTCGCGGTTGATTTTTGAGAGCAGGTGCTCGACGAGCAGCGGGATGTCCCCGCGCCGGTCGCGAAGCGGAGGAACCCGGATCGTGGCCACGCGAAGCCGGTAGTAGAGATCCTCGCGGAAGGCCCCCTTCTCCACCAGCTCCACAATGTTGTGGTGTGTCGCGACCAGCACGCGCGCGCGAAACCGCAGGACCTCCGTCCCCCCTACTCGGCAGAACTCCCGCTCTTGCAGCACGCGCAGAAGCTTGGCTTGCAGGTCCATCGGCATGTCCGCGATCTCATCAAAGAACACCGTGCCGTTGGCCGCGATCTCGAGCTTGCCCAGCTTGCGCGCATGGGCGCCAGTGAAAGCCCCCTGCTCATGCCCGAACAACTCGCTCTCTAGAAGCGTTGGCACGACCGCGGAGCAGTTGATCGCGACGAAGGGCACTCCGGCATTTCCAGCTTCGTGGACCGCTCGGGCCACGAGTTCCTTGCCGGTGCCCGTCTCGCCCAAGATCAACACAGTGACGCGGCTCTGCGACAGGAGCCCGATCTGCTTGATGACATCGACGATGGCCTTATCCCGTCCCACGATCTCCCGCGCCCCCACGGGCTCGTCAGCAACAGCCAGCAGCCGCTGGTTTTGTTGGGCAGCCTTTTCCTGGGCCGCTGCTTTCTCAATGACCAGCAGCACGTCATCGATGCTGAGCGGCTTACGAAGATAGTCGAATGCGCCCTCTTGGATGGCTTGGATCGTGGCCTGCATGTCCTGTGTGCCCGTGATGATGGCCACTTTACACCCCGGAGCCGCTTGCAGTATTTGTCCCATCAGCGAAATGCCGTTGCTGTCGGGAAGCCGCAAGTCAACAAGAGCCACTTCCGGCGTCGACTCGTGGAGCCGCGACATGGCCTCTGTCGCGCTTGTGTACGTGCGGACTTCGTGGCCCTGCGCGGAGAGTTGCAACTGCAACGAACGGCCGATCGCCGCATCGTCGTCGACGACTAGGATCCGGCTCATGAGCCCCCCTTTGCCGGCAAGTAAACTGTGAACTGCGCTCCGCCCATGGGGTGGTTCTCGGCCACGACGCGGCCTCGGTGCAGGTCGACAATCTTGCGCACATTCGCCAAGCCCAACCCTGTGCCGCCACGCTTCGTGGTAAAGAATGGCGTGAACAACTGCGGCAGCGCCTCGTCCGCGATACCGGCCCCCTCATCTCGCACGACGATGGCGACTTCCGACACCGCGCCGGCTTCTTCCGGGCCAAGGCCCACGTGGACAGTCGAGCCTGGATCCCCGGCCTCGATTGCATTGTTGATCAGATTGACAATGGCTTGGGCCAGCCGCTCCCTATCAACATCCACATCAGGAAGGTCTGCATCCAGCCTCGCCGCCAGCGCGACCCCCTTGGCCTGCGCCACCGGTTCACAGATCTGCAATGCGTCCTCGATCGCCAACCGAATAGGCTGGCGCGCGATGGCGAGCGCCAGCGGCTTGCCGAAGTCCAGCAAGTCCGTCAGCATGCGCTCGATCCGATCCACTTGCCCAAACGCGATCTCCATGAGTTCCCGATGAAGCGGATCGTCTTCCACCTTCTTCTTGATCGCTTGGATGTTCATCTTCACCGAGGACAGCGGATTGCGCATCTCATGCACGACACTGGCGCTCAGTTCCCCCACCGCGGCCAGGGCGGCCGATCGGGTCACCGCGTCTTGGGAAGCCTTCAAGTCCTCCCGCATCTGGTTGAGAGCTTCCGCGACCTCGACGACCTCGTCTTCTCCTTCAACTGGGACCGCTTGGTCGAGCCCCTCCCGGCCAACGCGGCGCGCGGCCTGCGCCAGATGGGCCAAGGGATCCGCCAGCCTCTTGGCAAGGCCCCGGGCCCCCGCGTACGCCACCGCAAACGTGATGACCCCCATCAGCAGCGCTCTCAGCTTCAAAATACGCAGCCATCGCAAGGCTTCCCGCGTCTCCATTTCCATCACAAGAATGCAGTCGAGTTCGGGAATCCTCACGTGGGCCGCGATGACCTCCGCACCATGCTCGTTCTCGTACCGCGCCAGCGGCCGATGGTGGCCCAAGGCCTCGCGCAAGCCATCGCTAGCCTCCTCGCGAACGTGCAGGTCGCGGCTCTTGCCCTCACACCGCAGACTCAGCAAGTATCCGTCCTCCGACGCGAGACGCACCTTCCCGCTGCCGCCCAATCCCGACGTATCATCCAGGATCTCCGACAGGAACCGGCTCGCATCTATGGACACGACCACGTAGCGCGGGCTTTTCGCGTCTCCTTCAAGCCGGCCTCCCACCAACAGGACGAGTTGGCCGCTTGGCGTTCGAATGAGTGGGCTCTGTACCGGGCCGCGGCTCTTGATGAGTTGCTCCCAAAAACCCGTGCCGCCTGCCTTCCCAGGGAACACGCCGTCCTTCGCCGCAAAACGGTCCGGACCATCGAGCACCCCGATGCCTTGGTAGTAGACCGAATGCTGCATGAAGGACTCCAAACAAGAGCAAGCTCCATCGACCGACTCCTGCGCCCCTGCCCCATCGTGGCGAATCCGCTTATCCCAAAGACAAGGCGTGACACAGAGCAGGACCGCGTCATTCATGCGTTCAGTCAACCAACTCTGGATACGGTCCCGCCTCCCCCGGGCGATGGCGAGCAATCGGTTCTGGACTTCCTCCACGAGCGCCTGCCGCGCACAGTGGTAGCCTTGGTAAGCGGCAACGATCAACGGAGCAAGGGCCGCTAACAGCATCCCGGCAAGTATCCGGCTCCCAATGCGGCCGAATAAACGTCCCCGGCGGTTCTGTGGTTGGCCATTCATGCCGTATCGACGTTACAAAACAAGGCGGGCTGCACCCGCAACCCAAGGCCACTGACCGCCATGGATCAGAGGCAAGGCAGGGCGTGTGGAGCGCGGCTTCGGTGTTCGGTATTGCGTATCTCGGATCGCGATACGCAATACGCGACACGCTGGCGAGAGTATATGCACACCGCGCAACTTCTTGGTTTTCGTGACCGTTGCCGACGGCGAAGGCGCTCATGTGCCGTCGCCGAATTCGCCAAAACACGGGCGAAGTGGCCAGCAAGCCGCGGGTATACTCAACCGCCTCCGTAAAGCGCCTCGCGCTCTTCGACCGCATCGCGAGCGAGGCTCTCGGCCGTCTTCCGCATCTGAGGCAGTGCGTCAATGCCTGCCCTTGCGACGATTCTGCCGTGACGATCCACCACGAACACGGTCGCCGTTGTGCCAACGCCGAGAAGCCTGCGCATTTCGCCACGCGCATCGCACACCGAGACGATGTGCCGTGTGGCATCGCCACTAGTCTGCACACAGTAGGAATGCTGGCGGCACCCAGTCGGCATGCTTGATATCGCGACCACCGAAACGCCGGCCATGAGCCCTTGGCTGGCCGCCACCACCGCCGCGTTGGGCCGGCAGCAAGGCCCAGGATACACCACGATGATCGACGCGTCCTCTCGCACTGCGGACAGCAGATGCGGCCGGTCCTTGCTATCCACAAACTTCATATCAGGCATCATGTCGCCGGGCCCCAGCTCCCCGCGATCCATCCCTGATATCACGCCACTCACGGCCTCATGCGGCTGGGTCCGGCATCCCACGACAAGCGCACAAACAATCGGCAGTCCGACAACCTTCCATCCTCTCGACGCATTCATCTTCGCACTCCTATAGCACACCAGAAACAAACCTCGATCCTGAGTCTTGATCATAGCACGACCAGGGCACAAAAATAAAGAGCCCGCCGGCGACACGGCCCAATGTTCGCCCTCGTAGAGACGGCCACGTCGTCGAAGCCAAGCGTTCGCCGCGATGCAATCGGAGTCACGAACGCCCTGAAGCGAACGCATACAAGTAGCCATCGTATGACGCGACAAACAGCATCGCCCTGCGCGCCACGTTCGCCACGGCCGGCGACGCCCACAGCGTGTCGCCGCGCTCCATGTGCGACCACAGGAACGCACCCGTCGCATGCTTCCACAAGACCTTCCCGCTTGCCCCGTCCATAGCATACACATGATCGTCGAGCGATGCCGCAAACACGGCCGGTTTGCCGGCTATCGTGCACACGGCCGCGGACGAGTGCATCGCATTGCCAGCGGTGAGCCGCCAAACTCGGGCGCCCGTCAGCGCGTCGACCGCATAGAAGCTTCGGTCGTACGATCCGGCCAACGCCATCCACCGCGTCCCCACCCGAGCGATGGCCGGCGTCGAGTCGAACCAATACCCCGCCTGGTAGCGCCAGACACGCTTGCCCGTGGCCGCGTCGAATGCGTACAGGCTGTGGAATCGCGTCCCGATCAGCATCAACGTCCGTCCTCCAGCCAGCGCGACCGATGGCGACGAGAACACGCGCTCGTTCGTCGTGGCCGCCCACCGCCGCGCGCCGCTCGCCAGGTCCAGGCTGTAGAGCTTCCCATCGTACGTCGCCACAAGGAGGGCCTCAGCGCCATCAACCTTCGCCACCGCCGGCGTGGTGACAAAAGACGAGCCCAGCACCTGACCCCAGCGCTTCCGCCCCGTCTTGGCGTCCAGCGCGAGCACCTCGCCGCGTTGGACGTTGCGAAACCCAGAACGCTTGTTGTTCCACACGCCCAGAAAGACCGCCGGCTCTCCGGCCACCTCCGCCACGACGATCGACGACATCTTGCTCGGCGCCACCGTGTAGCCCCATGCGAAGGTTTCGTGCGCCCAGACTTGCTCACCACTCGCCGCATCAAGCGCGTAGATGGTGCGCCCTGCCGATGCGGCAAAGACGCACATGCGCCCGCCCACGCGCGCGACCGCCGGAGTGCTGCTCACCGGCCCGCCGGTGGTGAAGCGCCACACGACTTTGCCCGTAGCCGCATTCAGCGCGTACACGTTCCGGTCGTAGCTGCCCACGAACAGGAGCGTCTTGTCGCCCACCGAGGCCACAACAGGCGACGACCACACGGCCGTCTCTCGTTCATAGCTCCACACGTGCGCGCCAGGCTTGAAGCGCCATGCGCGGCGCAAGTCCGACGACGCGAAGTTGCACGCGCTTGCACCGGTATGCTGCGGGTCGTGCCCGAACATGGGCCAGTCCGCATGCTCAGCCCCCGTTGCACAGGCAACACGCAGCATTAGCGCAGCGGCAAGCAAGAATGTTGGCCGTCCGACCATGCGCTGTTTCCTTTCGCTCGGCCACTTCGCTTTACTGAAACGCACGAACCTCCCGAAGATCCTCAACCTTCGGATGGCTGCTCGCATTCCGGACGCCGCGAGCAATCTCCAACGGGGACGGGATGCGCCGGCGCGCCCGGTATGACATTCACTGACAAGGCGGGCCAGGAGGCGCATCCAGGTGAGTCGCTGTTCGTACACAAGCCGTCGCTCCGCCGACGCGGGGTCGGCGGGGGCGCTATCCCGGTTGCACTTGGCTGAAGTGTTACGGACGGCGAAGGCGTTCCGCTCCGGGCAAGCAACTTCTTGTTTTTCATGACAGTTCCGGATGGATAAGGCACTACGCTTTTCTCGCAGACTACGCTGCGAGAAAGAGGCGGCTGCGCCGCCGTTCCTAATCTTAGTCTTACTCTTCGTCTTACTCATAAAACGCATGACACGGCGGAGGAGTAGGACAAAGAGTAAGA
>JAJRTI010000137.1 GCA_024278415.1 Planctomycetota bacterium
AGTACGGTATCGAGCCCGAACGCATCCACGTCGTGCGGCAACCGTTCGACTTTGGGGAGACGGCCGACACGGGGAGCGACCGCGCCCCCTACACGATCCTCTACGTGGGTTGGATCCAGCACAAGAAGGGCCTGCATGTGATCCTCGAGGCCTTGGCGAAGCTCCTGCCCGAGTTCCCCCGCGCGCGGCTCGACGTCATCGGCCAAGACTGCGACGCTGTTTACACGGCGCGCGTCAACGACCAGATCGAACGTCTTGGCCTGCGCGGCAACGTGGTCGTGCACGGCAAACGGCCGCACGAAGAGGTGCGCGGCTTCATGCGCCGGTCGCAAGTGCTCGTGCTCGCCGAGCAATGGGAAAACATGTCGCCGGTCGTGCTGGTCGAAGCCATGGCGCTCGGCGCGCCGGTGGTGGCCGGCCGCATCGGCGGCATCCCAGAGTTCGTGCGCGATGGCGCCAACGGCTTGCTCGCACAGTATGATGATCCGGTAGACTACGCGGAAAAGATCGCACAGGTCTTCCGCAACCCGCTGGAGGCCGAAGCCAGAGCCGTCGCTGCCCAACGCGACGCCGCGGCGATGTGCGACAGGGAACGAATTGTGGACAGCATCCTCCTTACCTACGAAAGCCTCTTGAAGGAACGAATCGCCGATGAGTAACGACGCCTCCGCGCCCCAGCCATCCCCCGCAACGGCCGCCGGCCCCTGGCCAGACGCGACGGGCGTAAAGTGCGTGGTCCTGTGCGCCGGCAAGGGCGAACGCATTCACCCCGCATCGGGCGACCTGCCTAAAGTCTTGGTGCCCATCCAGGGCAAGCCAATCTTGTCGATCGTCGTCGACTACTGGATGCGCTACACGCGGGACTTCGTGTTCGTGGTGGGCCATCGCAAGGAGCAAGTCATCGAGTACGCGGCCGCACTGCCCGTCAACGTGGAGTTCGTCGAACAAAAGGAGCTGCGCGGCATCGGCGACGCCATCTCGCGCACGAAGCCGCTCGTGTCGGACCGGTTCATGGTCGTGTTAGGCGACTGCCTGTGCCGCGGCGAGCTGAACTTCCCGCGCGGCATGGAGATCGGAGTCGCGGTGCAGCGCACCGGCGACCGGGCGCAGATCTCGCGGAACTTCATGGTCGAGGTGGAGGGCACGCGGATCACCGCGGCCGTCGAGAAGCCCCCCCACCCCACGACGAACTTGTGCGGCCTCGGCTACTACTTCTTCGACCGCCGCGTGTTCGACTACATCCAGCGCACCCCTCCGTCCCCACTCCGCAACGAAGTCGAGATCACGGACGTGATCCAACACATGGTCGACGCGGGCGAACCCATGTCCGCGGTCATGCTCGATGGCCAGTATCTGAACATGACCTACCCCGAGGACATCGTCCGTGCTGCCGCCTTCGTCTGAGCCGAGGCTGGAAAGTCCCAGACGAACCGCTGACGAGATGTGTGGCTTTTTGAGGGCGCAGATCTGAACGTACGTAGCAATCTGCGCGTTCATTCCAGTGGCCCGCCGGCGCAGAGCGCAGATGCGCTGAAGGCACATCACATTCTAGCCCAGTGCAAGCTCGTTGGGCCGCGTCAGCGGGCGAACGAGCGCCGCGCTGGGAAGGATACCGAAAACTAGCAGACAACGCTGAAAGCGTTGCACAAACGCGGCCGGCCTTGTGGAACGCTTTCAGCGTTCCCTGGCCTGGCCCCGACGCGGACCCAGCGCGGCGCCGCGCGGGGCGCGGCTTGCACTGGGCTATGTTGTTGCAGCCCTTCGGGCTGCGGAGTCAGCGATGTGTTGTAGCAGCCGAAGATTCCGGACATTCGTTGTGAACCTCCGTGAATCAACTCTCGAAACTCCAAAATGCAACGCGTTATGATACGTACAGCCAGACCTGCACCCCTCTTTGATTGGCCGCGTCAGAGAAGGCTGGCCGCGGCCTGGCGCACTTGCCCGACCGTGATGTCGCAAATGCAGTGCGCGGTCTGAGCCTCGCAGTGGCCCAGACAAGGCGGGAGGGGACGAGCGGGTTGAAGCACGACCGCGTGCGGGGTCCACGGGAAGAAACGAGTGGGCAGGCCCCATCCATCCGCTTCCGCACCGCGGGCGTGGCACGACAGCACGACCAGCCGCGCGCCGGCAGCGGCCGCGAGGTGGGCGGGCCCGGTGTCGTTCGTGATGACGAGCGCGCAGCGTTTCAGCAGCGCGGCCGTCTGGCGCAGGCTTGCCCGGCCGGCCGCGTTGAGCGCGGGCGAAGGCAGTGCATCGCATACGCGCTGCGCCGCGGCCGCGTCGTCCGGACCGCCGACGAGCAGCAACTCCGCACCCTCCTCCCGTTGGAGCCACGCACCCACCTCCGCAAATCGCTCCGCGGGCCAACAATACTTCGGCTCGCGCGCACCTACGACCAACGCGGCCAACGGGCGCGGCCCGACGCCGAACCTGCTGATGAAGTCGGCTGCAAACGCGTCGTCCGCCGGATCGAGCCACAACTCCAACTCCGTGTCCGCGACTTCGCCCCCCAGTTCACGGATGAGGTCCAGATTGCGCTCCACCTCGTGCTTCAAGGAAGGGTCGTCGACCACGTGCGTGAAGAGCCGATCGTACCCCGGATTGGCCACACGTTTGCGCTCGAGCACGCGCTCAGAGAATCCGATCCGCCACCGCGCCGCGCTCAGATAGGCGAGAAAGGACGCATCGTAATCGTCGCAGTCCCACCGGGGCACAAAAGCCGCGTCGAACCTCCGCGGCCACAGGCGCCAGCAAGCCAGGCGCAACGCCCGCGCGCGACGCCGCCACTGGTACGTCACGCCGGATACGCTCCAGTCGAACTCGAGCACTTCATCCACGTACTGACAGCGCTCCACGAGGTTGAGCGTCTTGGGCTGAACCACGAGGGTGATCCATGCAGCCGGCAGGTTTCGTCGCAGCTCTCGCAAGAAAGGCGAGCAGAGCACCACGTCCCCGATTTGGTCGAGCTTGACGACAAGGACTCGCTGCAAACGCCCCAGAGTGAGATCGGATCTGGGCGCGCGCCTCCCCATCAGGTGGAAGAGCGGCTCGCCCCACAGCACGGTCGCCTGGGGTGAAGGGGCCCAATCGAAGAGCCGCGCGAGCGGCGCTTTGAGGATGTGCGCGAGTTTCATGGAGCGTGTTCAGTTCAGCGACCACAGGCCTGGCGAGCTTGCGGCCAGGCAGTCTACCGGTTCCTCGTTGTTTGGTGTGGTCTGGATTGCGATACGGCTCGCCGGCGGGCGCAGGATGCGAAGCACGGCGCATTGATGTGAGTAGCCGGGACACGGGCTTGGCCCTGAAAGGGCCACATATACCAAGGCAAGCTGCGCTCGGCGCAGCGCAGCCCTGGGCTGGTATGTCGGATTCCTTCAGGACCAAGCCACGATCATGCTTGAGGCATTCGCGAGCGTGGCTGCCGCTTGAACCGTTCGTGACGCCATCGGCTCACCCACACGATGTGGCGAGGAACCTGTTCTAAATGACACGGCCCCCAAGGGGTCAAGGGGCCAGCCAAGACGCATGAGACACCCGCAAGGGTGACCTCCTCCGGAACGATATACGAACCTACGGAATGCGGTGCTCAGGAACATCACCGGATGCCTTGTCGCAAAGCAAGGGCATTCTGCGGCCCGCCTTGTATCATTGCAAGGCCAACTCTATGGCAGCATCTGCTGTGAGGCGTGGTTGCTGTTTGGCTCGCAGTGCTCGGCGTGCGGGCTCGCTTCTCGTCAGGCCGTCCCAGACTGGCCAGACGAGGCCGGGTCACTGCCCTGCATCAGCGGCCTTCGCCTCAATCGTGTAGCTCGTAATCTTGTTCGACCGGTTGGTCTTGACGCCGACCGTGTTGACCATGCGCAAGTGCACCCAAAACTCCTTGATGCCCGAGAAGCGCTTGTCCTCCGATGCATCGAGTTCGAGCGTGCCTTGGTAACGCCC
>JAJRTI010000138.1 GCA_024278415.1 Planctomycetota bacterium
GCGCTCAAGGTGGGCAAGGTGATGTCGTCTGGATTCCTGCACGTGGCTGCGGCGCGGCAGGCCGGCCGTTTTCTCACGGTGCAAGATCTGTGCAACAGCGGTTTGGCGCACGTGGCCTCCATGGGCCTTGCGTCGCGCATACCCCTTACCGGCGGCGCGGAATGCAACGGTCGCCAGTTCGTACCACACGCGTTCCCCCACGTTCGGCAACAGCACCCCGGTCCGTTCACTTTTCACGGTGGCCTGTGCGACACTGGATCGCTCAGTGGCGTGGGGCTCGGCTTTGCCAGCAAAACTTTTGACAGAACTTGAACGGGCAGGCTATAATTCGCTCACGTCTCGTGAAGCCTTGACGAGGATCCCCCCCAAACTGAAGTGGAGGTGCCCAGATGGCTGATGACGACCCAAAAGAAAACGATGACTCACTGCCCGACAGTCTGGAGGGCTTTGACCTGCCGGACGGCCAAGAGCCGGCCGTGGAGGAAGATCAGACACCTCCGCCACAGGACGAAATCCCAGCCGCCCCGGAGCCGCCTGCTGAGAACGCGTCCGCCGACGAGCCGCTCGATGTGTCTGAGGACGAGGCTGCGGAGGAACAGAGCATCGAAGCGGCGTCCGAGGAGCCGCCGGGTGATGAGATAGATGACTTCGCTCTGCCTGAGGACGATGGCAGTGGGCCACCGCTAGATCCTGTGGCTGAGATAGGCGAGGAAGGGCCGGCCGGCGCGCCTGAGACCGAAGCCCCCACTTTCGAACCCAGCAGCTCCAACGCAAACCTCATTGCCGCGATCGTTGTTGTGGGCGTCGCCATCCTCGGCGTGCTCGGCTACGTCTTGTTCAAGCCCGGGGCCGCCAAGACCGAAGCACCACTCGACACAGCCGCGCCAGCACCCGCTGATGCGGGGCCGCCCAAACTCACGAAAGCCGAGCAAGCTGCGGCTCTTGTGAGCCAACTCGACACCGAGGACTTCGAGCAGAGCGAGACGGCTCAGGCTGCGTTGGTGAAGCTTGGACGTGATGCCGTCCAGCCTCTCGCCAAAGCGCTCACTTCCGGCAGCCAGAATCTCCGGACCAATGCCATCGTCACGCTCGGCAAGATCAAGGCGCCGGAATCCCTCGCGCCCTTGACTCGCGCGCTCTCATCGGACCCTGTCCCTGAAATCCGCACCGCGGCCGCAGGCGCTCTGGCGCAACTCAGCGATCTCGGCGCGCTTGATGCGCTTCTCCAGGCGCTGCTCGACAAAGACGAAGACGTGCAGTTCGCGGCGGACGAAGCCCTCCAAGCGCTGACCGGCAACTTCTCGCTCACGTCGGAGGTCGAGACCGACGATCCAAAGGAGATCCAGAAGATCTGGCAGGGCTGGCTCGCCAAGAACAAGGCCCGGCTCGTGGCCGAGCACTCCGGCGTAGCGACGCAGAAGGCCGTGCCCATGCACGTGCACGTGTGGCGCAGCGGCAATCGCCCGCCCACCGCCACCCTGCACCCCATTGAAGGCCTTCCTGGCGGCGGCCTCCATGGGCAAGAAGGCAGCCACGCTCTTGTCCGGTACCTCAGCACCCTCGATATCCCAACGCTGATTACGGCCGTGAAGGAGCACAGCCAGTGGATGCTGAGGGAGATCAAGGCGGACCAACCGGCCGAGTGCCTCAAGCGGCTTGCCGCCGGCAAGGATGGGCTTGCCCAATACGCCCGCGCACGCCTCGACAACGAGCAAGCAAAGAAGATCGACCAATACGCGGCCGCGAGCCCGGAAGCCAAGAAGAAGATCGAGTCGGACGTGATCTTCTACATCAAGGACCGCGTACGCAAAGGCGACCCGGCCATCAGAGGCAATGCCGCACTCGCGTTGGGCGCCAAGAAGGCGACCGCCGCGAGTGGCCTGCTCACGGACATGGCCAAAAACGACCCTGACCCGTCCATGCGCGTGTGCGCGGCTATTGCGCTCAAGGACATGGGCCAGACGGATACGGCCAAGGCCACGCTGCTGGCGCTGCTCGCCGATACCAAGGTCTACGCGCCCACCCGCGGTCTTGCCGCGTACGCACTGGGACAGATGAAGGCCAAAGAGGCCATTGCGCCGCTCATCGCTGCCGTGAATACCACCGACGACGACTTGCGTAACCGCTCGCACGAGGCGTTGATGGCGATCACGGGTTGCACCACCATCAAGCCCGAGGAAACCGGCTCGCCCCAAGCCCTGCAAGCCAAGTGGCAGGAGTGGTGCGACGCGCATAAGTGACGGTCGTGGCCGCATGCGCCAGCATGTGGGGGGAGTGCTGAGCGCTTCGTCAATCGCAGGCATCCTGGGCGAACGGGGGTACCACGACGGCCCGCCTGTGGGCCACGTCCCTCGCAGGTTATGCGGGGAGCGCTGCGATCGGTCTGGCTGGCACATCCCGAACTCCGCGGCGAGCCGCGTTGCCCCGCTATGCGCGAGTCTGTTTGCCCCCCCCACCGGTCAGCCCGAAGCCAGCCTCCCTCTCGTCTCTAGCGGCTTCAGCGCGGTGCTCTCGCCCTTCTTGACAACCGCGTCCGGCTTGAGCCACAGCCTCCGCATCCACCACTTCGCGCCGGGCGGGAGCCATTTGAGTTTGTACTCGCCCACCGGCACGTGCTCGAACCGATACTTGCCATCTTTGTTCGTCGTGGCGACCAGCTCATCCCCCTCGTAGAAGCCTGATTTATAGCCGACGACCGACCACGACCGGACCATTTGCACGAGTTTAACGCGGCAGCCCGGCAGGCCTTTTCCGCCGCGCAGGACCTGGCCCTCGACCGTGCCTGTGGTAGCAGAGCGGTTCCTTTTGGTCTTGAGCCAATGCAAGGAATTGGGATTGGCGAAATCCTTGCCGTCGTCCAGTTTCGCGATGTCTTTGAGTTCCTCCTTCAGCATGCGGCGCAGGTCGCTGCGCGTGGCGAACACGCGCTCCGGCTCGGCTGTGCGGGGTTTAGACTTGGGGGTGGCCGCAAACTGCTGCGCAGCAATCCTTTCCCTCGATGAAGGTGTGGGCCTTGCCCTGACGGATGACGGTGCGGCGGCCTCTTGCTCGGGCTGCTGGCTTCGAAGCTCCGCCAGGATCTCCTGCCGGAGATCCTCCTTTAGTTGCGCCCGTTGACGTGGCGTCAGGCCGCATCCGCACACCAGTATCGCGACGAGTGCGTGCAGGACTGCGGCGGTGAAGCGTTTCATAACGTTCCTCCTGGTTTCTGGGTGCTCGGCTTTCGCAGCGAGTGGACAAAGCGAGCGATGGCGCCGATCTGACCGCTCGACAGGGTGTTCCCCCAAGGCGGGCAAAGCGTGGAGCGCTGGAAGGCGGCACTGCCCTTTTGGATCCACGGCACTAGCTGATCATCGTCAAGGACCCCAGCCCCTGTTCGCGTGAGGTCCGAGGGACGAGGCTCGAGTTCCGAAGCGTAGTACCGACCGTCGCCCCGGCCCTTTTGTCCATGACAGGAGCTACAGTACCGGTGGTAGAGTGTCCGTCCTAGGGCCACGTCCCGTTGATTCTTAGTGGATGTTGGCTTGGACGGCGCCTCCTCGGAAGGCCGTGTTGCGTCGCACGAGGAAAAGCTGACGGCCAAGGCGGCGGAGACAACGAGACAGGAGAGCAGCCCCTGTTTTGGCAATTCAGATCGGAACCGCGTCATTTCTTGGCCTTTCCCTTAAGGCTATGAAGAAATGTCGTCAGGGACATTGCATCCTCGTCGTTCAGCCCGTAATTGGGCTCCACCGCATCCGGGCGTAGCGACTGGGGATCCTTCAGGTAGCGGAAGATGTAGCCAGGCTCCAGGCGATCGCTCACATCGGTCAGGAGCGGCCCCAGTGCGCCGCCGGTGGGCCCGATCTGGTGGCACGCCACGCAACCTTTCTGCTGATAGATAGCTTGCCCCTTGTCAACCTCTGCCGCAGATGGCGCATGGGGCAAAAGATCATAGGGAATACGAGGGTCTGCCAGGGCGACGCCCATGTACTCGGCAAGCACAGCGACCTCATGCGCCGTGAGGTTGAAATTTGGCATCTGCTGAAGCATGGGTCGAAGCACGTCGGGTTTGCGAAGAAAGCCCTGTAGCCACTCCCGGCGGACCATACTGCCTTCGCCTGAAAGATCTGGTGCGTACGTGCCGCCCCTGCCGTTCATGCGATGGCACGCGAAGCAGTTGATATCCGCGACGATTCCTCCAAACTCTCCGGGAGCAACGAACTGTTGCGCCGGCCGTCGCACCCGATAGCTTTCATCCACGTTCTCGCCGGTCATGCCCAGCAAGAAGGTCGTAATCGCCACGCGGTTCTCTTTGGAGAAGCCGAAGCCGGGCATCTTGAGCCCTTCACTGAACCCACGAGGGTTACGAAGCTTTTCCATAAGCCAGACGGTGCGAGTGTGCGGCAGTTTTCGGGCCAGTTTGCCGAAGTCGAGTTCCCCGACAGGCTTGGACCCATAGGAAGACAGGTCGGCAAGCTTGAGCTTCGCAGGAAAGCCGGAAATGGCGTGGCAGCCATTACAGTAGTAATGCTCGACGAGTTGCCGGCCCCGTGCAATGGACGGCTTATCTCCGGCGGCGACTGGGAAAGTGGTCTGAAGCGCGGGATAGGCCCCCTCAATTTTCGCGCCGAACTTCGCATCCCTGACGATGAACTCCACGAGGGCCCGCAACTGTCCGTCGCTGAACCGGTAGTGGGGCATCTGGGTTTGTGGATTGATCGAACGGGGATTGCGAATCCAGCGCAACAGCCAACTCCGGTTAACCTTGGAGACGATGCCGCCGAGGTCGGGCCCGAGCTTGGCACCGCCGCCCACTCCCTTGCGCGCGTGGCAGATGGAGCACCGAGCTTGCCCCCAGACCCCCTTGCCCTTTGACATGAGTTCGTCGACAGCATCGAACTCGTCGTCGCCCAGTTTCTCGAAAGGCTTGGACGCCCAGGACGGCCACATGAACACGGCGCCTTGGGTATTCTGCCCCTGTAGCGACAGCAAGAAGTTGGCCATGTCCGACGCTTCCTCATCAGAGAGAAAGAAGTCGGGCATGTTGGCCTTGGGAAGGTACGATCTCGGTTTCTTGAGCCAGGCAATGAGCCACTGCCGGTTGACCTTGTGGCCAATCCCGTCCAGCTTGGGCCCGACCTTGCCGGTGGCTTCATAGCCCTTGGCGACGTGACAGTCGGCGCAGCCCGACTTCTTGAAAAGGCTCTTCCCGCGAGCAAGAACTTGAGCCCCCTGCAACCGCTCCGTGTCTTCATGGCATCGCAGGCAGGAGGCTTGCACAAATGCGCCGCGGCGCATCGGGCTGATCCAGTATTTCAGTTCGCCGTGCCCATCCTTTGCCGTTGTCGTCGCGCTGCCCTTTCCCTCGTGGCATATCGTGCAGCCATAGTCGTCCACGTCATGGTCGTCCAACAGGCCGCCAGGGTGGACGGCGAGCGGCTGAGGCAGGTTCGCCGCTCCGGGATCTTCGATCCCAACATGGCAGGTGATGCACCTGTCCACGCGGTTGAGTTCCGGCAGCACGATCTGGCGCAAACGGATCGGGAACTTCGGACTCACTCCTCCCCTGCCCTTGTCCGCACGCGTCCGTAGAACCGATGCGTAGCTCCATTGGGCTGGTTTCCATGAAGGCGAAGCATTCTCGATCCACACTGCCGAAAAGAGCAACGCGAGGCAAGCGCAATTCGAAACAAGGAGTAACTTCTTTATGAACATATGCCTCTTCACCCAATGTCACGCTGCCGCGCACTAAAGTTGCTGGAGTTGTACTGCAAGGCGGGCTGCACCCGCAACCCATAGCCACTGACCGCCACGGATCAGAGGTAAGACAGGGGAGGCTTTTCAGACGTCCTGGCGCCGCGCGCAGAAGATTGCTGGCCTGTGAGCCGCAGGACTGCGCAAACTGTCATTCTGAGCGAAGCAAAGAATCTCCTGCCCGGAGCGGTACGGGTCAGCCGTGGGCCTCATCCGCCTCGCCATATGACCGAGACGCACTCGCAGATACGCACAGAGTGATCATTGCGGACCTCACGAAGTCCGCAATGATCGTCCTATTGGACTTCCTCCCCTCATCCGCCCGCCCTGCAGGGCGAGCGGATGAGGGGGAGCGAAGCTGTGCGCCTCAAAACCCAGGATTGCGAGCTTCGCTCGCGAACCCTGGGCTGATATCCGGAATCCCGTTGGGGTTCAGATGCCCCAACACGCTGCATTGCACGGAAGCTTTGACAGTATTCCGGGTACCCGACGGTTGTACTTGGCTGAAGTGTTACGGCAACATCAGTGCATTGGCCACTGCGCTTTCGTCCAGTAGAATGCCCAATTCGGCCCACGATGGACCGTGGCAAAGTAGGTGAGAATGATGAACCCAACAAGGAAACAAGTGAACAAGGCCAA
>JAJRTI010000139.1 GCA_024278415.1 Planctomycetota bacterium
CTCTTCCGGGAACCGGAGCAGATCGTATCTATCGCGCCCGACATGTACCCCGATCCCGCGCTGCACGATCTCGACGGCGATGGCAAACGCGACCTGATACTCGGGGGGCGCGAGGGCAAGATCTATTTCTTACGAAACGTGGGCGAGAATCGCTTCCCTCGGTTCAGAGACTTCTCCTATGCGACGTGGCGCGGCGCGGCCATCGACGTGGGCCGGCTCTCGCACGTTAACGTCGGCGACTGGAACACGGATGGGCAGGCAGACCTGCTGGTTGGCAACGACGACGGCGAGGTGCGCGTGTTTACCGGGCGAAGCGGCCGGGACGGCACGCTGGCGTTCGCCAAGATGATTCTTCTGAAGACAGAAGAGGAAACCGAACTCATTGCCAAGACGCATCCGGTGGTGTGCTTCGCCGACTGGAACGGTGACGGCAAGACCGACCTGCTCGCTGGCGGCGAGGGCGACGAGGTGCGGTTCTATCCCAATGTGGGAGCCATCGGCGCTCCGCGGTTTGAGGAGTATCGCCTGGTGGCAGGCGTGCGCATGGGAAGGAGCGCGTTCGCCCTGGCGCCGCCGGCGGAAAAACGTTTCTGGAACCTCCCAGGATTGGAGTTCATCTCCGAGTATCTCGGCAACGTCAGCCCGGAGGCGGTCGATTGGGATGGCGATGGCAAGTTGGATTTGCTCGTGGGCAATTACGCGGGCCTCGTCTACTTCTACCGAAACACAGGCACCCCTGGCTCCCCGCGCTTGGCCGCGCCCGCGGCGCTGCGCAGCAACGGCCGACTCCTGCGCGTGGCGGGCTATTCCACGCCCCGCGCAGTGGATTGGAATCGCGACGGTCTGCTAGACTTGATCACCGGCGACTTGCTGGGGCGCATTCACGTGTATCTCAACGTCGGCTCGAAAACCCAGCCGCGCCTGGACCGCGGCCGGCGCGTGCGCGTCGCGGGAAGAGAGTTCGCACTGGGGCCCCGCTCCATCGTCGAGTTCGCGGACCTCAACCGCGACGGGCTCCGCGACCTGGTGATCGGCAACCGGTTCGGCCGGGTCTATGCGCTGCTCAACAAAGGCTCCAAGCAGCGTCCGCAGTTTGACTGCTATGAGCCGCTGCGCGAAACGGGGACCATGTGGCGGTCGCTCTATGGCGGCGGCTGGGCTGGACCGGCCGGCCATTTCCCGCTGAAATGGAAGATGGGCAAGACCGTGACCGATCTCTGTGTCGAAGCCACATCCTGCCCGCGGCGTGTCGATCTCGATGGCGACGGCGCGAAGGTGTTGATGATCTCACATCGTTTTGGCAGGGTGTTCATCTACCGGCCGACCACGGCCAAGTGAACGCCACAGAAAGGAATTGCGACATGGCGCCCAAGCTTTCCACCATTCCAACGCGATCATGTGTCATCGTACTGGCCGCGCTGCTCTGCGCGGCCGCGGAGGCTGGCGATGGGCCGCACATCGCCGCCGGGCAGGAAGCCGCGATCGTCAAACAGAACCTGGCTGCTCCGCGGCATTACGACGTCTTCTATGGCAAGAAGGATCGGCAATACCTCACGGGCGTGTGGAAGCTGCGGTTAGCCTCGAATTTACTCACCAAAAGCTGGATCAAGAAGAATCTCGTGCGGGGCCGCGTGGGACGAGGGCCGGCGTTGAAACTCAAGGACGGGATCAAGCTGCCGCGGCCCAAGATCGCGCCCGAGGCCGCGGACGTCGATCCGAGCGCGGATGTGTCCGCGTGGTGGGACGTGCTTGTGCCCGGCGCATGGAACAAGCTCCAGCCGTATGAGGAGCCCAAGAGCCGGGCTCGATGCGACTACTACGTCCCGAATAGGAACTCCTACGCCTGGGGCGGGGTGGGGTTCTACAGGAAGACGTTTCGAGTTCCCGCGTCGAAAGCGGGCAGTCGTGTAACGCTTCACTTTGGCTGCGTCGAGAGCGATTGCGTCGTGTGGGTCAACGGAAAGAAGGTTGGCGAACATCGCAACTGGGGCCAGCGCGGCATCGGCCGGATTCCCTGCCCGTTTCTCGACGGCTTCGACCTGGACATCACGAGAGCCGTCAAGGTTGGCGCGGAGAACTTGCTCACCGTTGGCGTGTACGACAGCGGGCTGCCGATTGTCTGGACCATGCCGGATTCCGGCGGCATTACCGGCCTCGTGTGGATCGAATACTTCCCCAAGGCCTACTTCGACACGGTGCTCGTGACCGCGCGCTTCGGCGCGGAAAAGCTCCGCGTGGACGTTCGGCCGGCGGGGCCCGGCCGCGTTCCGGCTTCGGTGAGGGTGGAGGTGAAGCCTTGGGCGTCGCCGGACTACACCTTCCCGGACGAGTCGGCCCGCGCGTACCGCGCGAATGTGCCGCTTCGCACGGGCCGCGAGAAGGGGTGGCTCTATTTCGACGTGGCCGTTCCTGGGATCGCGGCATGGGACGTGGACCATCCGGCCCTGTACGAGGTGCGCATTCTCGACGGGAACGGGCGCATCATGGGGCTGGAGCGATTCGGCGTCCGCACGTTCGAAGCAAAGGGAACGAACTTCTTCCTCAACGGCAAGCCGATTTTCTTCTTTGGAGAGAATTCGGGGCTGGGCATCGTCGCGGAGCGGGCCGAGACGCCGGGCGCGATGACGAAGGAAGCGTTCAACTTCGACAACCTCGCGAGGAAGCGCGTCCAGGCGCGGCGGCGCATGAACTTCAACGCGCAGCGCGTCCACACCGGGCCGGGCCACCGCAATGGATACTACTTCTGCGACGAAGTGGGGATCATGGTGCGGGACGAGTGGACGCCCTCGCCGCTGACCGCGCTGCCGCCGGCGCAGACGGAAGCCGACTATCTCGGCAAGAACGACGTGTCGGCCAGCTTTACGTCGGATCGCAAGGCGCTCATCCCGGGCCTGCAAGAGAGGCTGCTGCGCTGGATTCGGAAGGAGTACAACTCCCCATCGGTCGTGACGTGGAGCGGGGGGAATGAGATGGGCGCGGGCGACCCCGATGTTCGGCTTTATTGCACGCTGCTGCATGATTTCATCCGGCGCCACGACTGGGAGCAGCGCCCCTTCACCCCCGCGTCGGGCCTGCACTGGGAGCGGGGCGACGCCAACCTCCGCCACAAACCGCTGCCCGCCGAATACCTCGATTTCCACAACTACGTCATGATCGACCGACGCTGGCCCAAAATGGCGGAGAATGTGAACGCGGAGTTCGACGAGACGACGGCCATTTACGGCGGGTTCAACCGTCCCGTGGTTCTCGGCGAATGGCTCGCGCACGGCGGGCTGGAGGCGCGGCTTTGCCCCATTACGCCCGAGCTGTTCGACGAGCGCGGCGACCCGAAGGTGGAAGAGTACGTAGGTCTGCTGAACGATCTCGCCGCTCGCCGCGGCCCGTACAAGCACCACCGCGTCTCACGGGAATACCTCGCGCGGCTGGCCGTCGGCGGCTCGCGCATCGCGCGAAGCCGTCGGGACGATGCGGAGGCACGCGCGCGCTATTACCATCGCTCCATCGAGATTCTGCGCCGCGACTGCCCGCGGCTCGTGGGCAGCTCCATCCACGGAATCCAGGACTACATCCTCTACGCGCTGAAAGACGACCAGCGCGTGCCGTACGAATACGGATCGCCCGAATCGGCCGCGCTCGCCATGGGGTATCAGCCGCTCATCGCCATCCCCGACTTCTGGCAGAAGCACGTCATGGCCAGCGACGGGCTCGCCTGCCGCGTGCACGTCATCAACTGGTCGCGAAGCACCGCGTCGGGCCGGCTCGAAGTCCGGCTCGAGGGCTCTGGCGGGAAGCCGATCGTGAGTGCGTCGGCTCCTTTCGAGCGACTGCGCATTGGGCAACGGCTTGTCGTGCCGATACGGTTGAAGACGACGGGCGCAAGGCCCGGCGTGTACACAGCCGTCTTCGACATTGTGGCCGGCGGCAAGGTCGTGAGCCGAAACAAGCATCGTGTGCTGATCCGATCCAAAGCCGAGTTTGCGCGGCTGGAGACGGATAAGCGCGTCGCGCTCTGGGAAGTCGCAGACGGCCCCGACACCGCGGCGGGCCTGATGGACGCGTTCGGGTGTCGCTATCGGCGTGTGAAGGATCTTGCGAATCTGTCCGGCGTGGATGTGCTTGTGATCGGCCGCGACAGTTTGGATTCGGCGGTCTTAGCGGCTGGCCGGACGCTGCGCCGCTTCGTCGAGCGCGGGGGGCGGATTCTGTGTTTCGAGCAGAAGGCGACCGTGCCGGTATCGTGGGCCGCCGCGCTCTCGCTACAGAACTGCGGCAACGTGCCCAACGCGGATCCGCTGCGGCTCACGCACCCCATTTTCCGCGGGCTAGAGCCGTTGGACTTCGAAGACTGGGGCGACACGCACATCGTGCACAGCGGCCTCATCCGGCCGCTCGGCCCGAACGCGCTCGCGACGGCCACGGGGCCGCGCACGGGATTCGCTCATTCGAGTCCGGCCGACTTCGGCATGGTCGTGGCCGAGTTTCGGCTCGGGAAGGGGGCGTGCTTGCTTTCACAGCTCAAGGTCACGGCCAATTATCGCACCGACTCCGCGGCCCGCGCGTTCGGATACAACTTGCTTCGATACGCGCTCGCGACCGCCTGGCCGACCGATGACGTGCCGACGCTCGCGGGCGACACCGGCAAAGCGCTCGACCGTCCCGTGCTGACGCGGGACAAGGCTCTGTTCCTTCGCTTCGGCAAGCGCCGGAACCGGACCCTCGCGGACTCCGACGGCCAGGGCTGGATGGGCCTCCGCGAGGGCATTCGGGATCTGCCGACCGGCGTGAACCTCTTCGGCACGACCCTGTTCCGGACGGAGACCAACGCCATCGTGCTAGGCCGTTCCAGCAAGCAGCCGCAGATCCAGTTCCCGACGACGACCCAGCGCTTCTGGATCGGAAAGCGGCTCAAGCGGCTCTATTTCCTTCACACCGCGGCATGGGTGACCGCCAAGGAGGGCGAGCCCTTGATCACGTACACCATCGAGTATTCCGATGGCCAGAAAGCGGAGTTCCCCGCGCGCAATCGCGTGGACATCGCGGACTGGCATCGCCCGACCTCACACAAGAATGCCGAGCGGGTCTGGGTTTCCGGGAAGGGAAAGGGCGTGTACGCCGCGGTGTGGGAGAACCCCAACCCCAAGCGCAAGATCGCCTGGCTCGGCCTGGCCGCGGCCAACAAAGGCTTCGTCGGCGTCCTCGCGATCACCGGCGAACTGGCCGAATAGCGCGCATCGATTACGAGCTATTCACCAGTGATGCCGTGATTTCAATGCGGCGAGTTTCCCATCAAGGATGACGCCCTTGCACTTGTCGAGGGCTTGCCGCTGCTGGAGATTGATCGGGCGATCACGGATACTGTTGCGGTGTACATCTCGCATCGCGTCATGTCCGCCGATCCTGCGGGCGACGCGCTGCATCTGGCCATCGCTTCGGATCACAAGCGTGATTCTGTCCTTAACAAGGCGGGCTTCGCCCGTAACCCAGGAGCGGAACGCCTTCGCGTTCCGACGGACGGCGAAGGCCGTCCGCTCCGGGCAAGCAACTTCTTGTTTTCCATACCTGTTCCGGATGGCTAAGGCAACAAAGCGGGCTTCACCCGCAACCGAAACGGCACGCGCGGCGCGCCCTTTTGGAGTGCGCCGGCAGAGTCCCGCATGTGCGGGACGGCGACGGCGCTTTTGCTGCATGCGCGCGGCTTGCGCGAATTTGCGTTCTCGTAGGCATGCGCGCGCTGCCCAGGAAAAGCGGCGTCAAGCCGCCGCACTCCAAAGCGCCTCGCCGCGGCCCGTACGCCGCAAACCAAACGCCCGTAACGCCTCGTCCCGATGGCGCGCTGTGCAGAGAGCCTACGCAACATCTTGTTTTCCATGACAGTTCTGGATGGATAAGGCACTACGCTTTTCTCGCAGACTACGCTGCGAGAAAGAGGCGGCTGCGCCGCCGTTCCTAATCTTAGTCTTACTCTTCGTCTTACTCATAAAACGCATGACACGGCGGAGGAGTAGGACAAAGAGTAAGA
>JAJRTI010000140.1 GCA_024278415.1 Planctomycetota bacterium
AGCGCTTGTAGTAGGCCCGTCAGGGCCTTCCGCTCGGGCGCCGATTCGCCATCGGAGCAGAGGGGAGGGCGCCCTGACGGCCGCCACTACGAGCGGGTCGCGCCCCCGGTCGCACTGCGGCGCCTCCGTGTTCAACACCTCAGGCATGACGTGGCTAGGCGCGGCATGGGCATGTTGTCGATGCGCTCCGTTGTGGAGTGCGCCGGCTCGACGGCGCTTTGGCTGGCAGCGCGTAGCGCTGCTTTGCATCCGCACACGCGCGATCCGTTCGCTAGCGACAGGCGAAAAGACAAGGCGGGCGAAGCCCGCTTTGTTGCAGAAGCCTCACTTCCAGCGAGGCAAGCTCGGAGAGGAGTGGGACTGGAGTTATCCGGACGGCGATGTGGCTTGACGTCTCTACCGGCATGCTGGCGCATGGGGCTACGCGTCTTGGCGCGCGCCTTGTGTGATGCGCACGCCAAACACGTAGAGCCGTCCGCGGTGAGTGATTCCCGTTCCTTGGCTGCGGCCGGGCCGCCTTCGCGCTTTCTGTGGCGCAGAACGCGAAAAGGCCGCCCAGATCGGGCGGCCTTTTCGCGTTCGACGAATCAGAGTCGCCTATTCGAGCGTGATGCACTCCTGGGGGCACTCGTCGACACAGGTGCCGCACTCAGTGCACTCGTCCGCGTCGATGACGGCCACGTCGTCGCACTTAATGCACTCCACGGGGCACACGTCGACGCAGGCGCCGCAGGCAACGCAGTCATCCGCCTTCACTACTGCTGGCATTGACGAACTCCTTTCGGATAACACCAGAGAAGAAAAACCCGAACGCCGCCGGCGAACTCGGCGGCAAGCGTTCAGTTTACACATGGGGCAACCAAGCGATTGTCTTGCCAACAGCCCTCACAAGGCTTCTGAGAGGGCTGGGCAAAGGCGACAGTATTAGCCGAAACCGGGGTTGTTGTCAAGCGCGAAGCTGAGGCAGGAAGTCGGCTCTCCACTGGCAAGCGTTGCAAGCCGCCCCCCCTGCCGCAGGTTGCGAACCTTCGGCAGGCTTCGGCGTCACTCCGCTTCAGGCGCCTCCTCCGGTTCCTCCGTGTCTTCCGCCTCGTCCGCGCCCATGCGCTCGTCCATGCGCGCCTGAGCGCGGGCCCAGGCGCCCCAGGCCAGCGACAGCGCGGCGACCGCGTAGATGGCCGCGATGATCCAGAAGAGTTGTGACGCGTACGAGCCCTCGGCCATGGTGCGGATGCCGGCAAACACAAGGCCCACCGCGGCGTAGATCGAAGTCTTCCATACGAGGGACAGCCGCAGCTTCGTCCACAGCCACGCGAGCAGCACCGCAAACACTACCAGCATGAACACCTGGCTTGGCAGGCCCATGCTCTCCTTGATGAACCGCGCATCAATCACGACCGGCCGGTCCGGCGGCAGGATCAGCCCCTGGAACGCGAAGCGGCTCGGCAGGTCCGGCTTGGCGCCGGTGTAGATGGACTGTTGGGCGATGTGCGAATTCTTTGTGGCCGCCTGCTTGACGTTGGCCTGGTTGACGTTGGCGATGGCCTGTTGGTTGAAGTCGTAGTTCATCAAGTTCTGCGCCGCTTGGGCGCCTCGTTGGCGTGATTGCGGTATCCTTGCCCGTCGGCTCATCGCGAGGTCCGCCTGCATGTCTCGCAGCCGCTGCTCGAACGAGGTCTCGCTGCGGATACGCTTGAGCGTGCCGCTGTCGGAGATCAGGTCGTAGCCCTCGGGCAAGCGCAGCACCCAACCCAGGCGCAGGATGATGAGGTTGGTCGTGGGGAATTCCATGTGCAGCTTGCCGATCGAACCCAGTGCCCCCGTGCGCGTCGAGTAGCGCAGGCGCACCTCGAACGACTGGTCGTTCTTGCCGGCTTGCGCGATGGGCAGCTTGGTCACGTCCACGCCCTGCCGCGTCTCGGTGAGCGGGATGACCGACTGGCCGGCCACGAACGCGTGCCAGATGCGCGCGTCCGTGGGCAGTTGCAGCGTGAGATACTGCTCGCGGCTGTTGCGCACCGTCGCCACGAGGTCCGTGATCTGCTCGCCTTCCTCGGTCACGACCGTGTCGAGCTTAGCCGCCTCGATGACCGCGACGACCACCTCCGCGCCGGTGAGCATTTTCACGTCCAGGCGCACCGCAATCGGATGCGCGAGGTAGCGGAACGCGAAGAGGATGGGCAGTGTGATGCCCTCGCGATACGCGGCGGGGATGTCTCGCTCGTCGATGGGCGTGAGGTTCTCGAACGGCTTGTCCGCGGGCAGCGCCACCTCCACGTCTTGCCGCGCGGCGATGGCGAGGTAGCCGGTTTCGCGCTCGACTTCAGGCATGACGCCCTTGACCTTGATGCCTTCGTACGTGTACGGGCCTTTGCCTTCTTCGAGCTTGATCTCGTACGTGAAGAAGATGTTGTACGTGCCCTGCTTCTTCGCGTGCAGGGTGATCTTGCGCACGTCCGGCTCGCCCGCCTTGCCCTTGTTCACCTCCTCCTTGTGCTTGATCTCCTCGCCCTCGATGTCCACGTTCGTCGCGCCCGTGGGCAATTGCACCATGAACTCGGCGATGCCGGCGTGGAGGATGTTGAACTTCGCGCTCGCGCTCACACCCATGAGATCCTCGCCGAGCGACACGAAGTTGAACGTCTCGACCGTGACCCGCGGCTTGATCGGCTCCGCGGCGAGTTCGAGCGTCCAGCCCGGCTCGAAGTAGTGGAACGCGAGGGACAGCTTGGGCGAGCGCTTGATCAGCTCGGCCGGCAGGTCCTTGATGTCGATGTCGCGCAGGCCCTTGACCGTGTCCTTCTTCTTCAGGCGCACGGTCGTCTTGGCTTCGACCGCAACGTAGCCGCGCTCCTTCTCTACGTTCAGGGGCTGCACTTCCGGGATCACCAGGTCCTTGACCTTGTCGATGTCGTCGGTGAGTCCCTCGTCGAGTTGCATGTCGGTCTTGACCGTTACGAC
>JAJRTI010000141.1 GCA_024278415.1 Planctomycetota bacterium
AGCAGTTCATGAAGCGCTGCTCGATCAAGCAGCTCGCGGTCGCGAAGCGATGGATTCCGAAAGACCTGGCGAAGTATCCCTACAATGCCCGCTTCCTCGACGTGACCACCGCGACCGGCCTGCGCGAGTGCTACGATCCCAACCACCCCTGCACCCGCGCGCAGGACCGCGAGGCCAAGCGCGCACTCGCCAAATACGTGGGCGACGGCCTCGGGCTCGTGCTCGGTGGGGAGCACGGCCGGTGGTGGGGCGCGGACATCTACGACTACTGGGAGGGCATGCAGAGCGGCGGGTTCTACTCCTGGCCCGCGGGGCACGTGGGCAAAGACCTGCCCAAGACACGCGCGGACATCGGCAAGCGCTATCTCGAATGGGGGCTCGGCCACCGCGTGCGCGTGCCGCTGTGGGAACTCGTGTTCGGCGACTGCGTCGTGTGCACCTGGTATTGGGGCGACAGCACGGGCCACCTCTACAACGCCGCGCCAGAGTTGGCCGCGAAGAAGGACGCGTTCAACATCCTCTACGCCACCGTGCCGCTCTACTGGGTCAACCGGCCCTTCGGTTTCAATTGGAGCAAGCCCGAGCTGCGCGCACGCCTGCTCGAAAGCTACCGCAATACCTGCAAGCTCCACGAGGCGATCGGCTTCGAGGAGATGACGAACTTCGAATACGTGACGCCCGATAAGGACGTGCAGCGCACGCGGTTCGCGGACGGCACGGTCGTCACGGTGAACTTCGGCCAGGAGCCGTTCGCGCTGAAGGACGGCGACAAGACGTACCGTCTGCCGCAATTCGGTTTCCACGCCAGGGGCCCGCGCATCTTCCAGTACAAGGCGCTCGTCGATGGCCGCGCGGTGACGGTCATCCGCAAGGCCAAGTACCGCTTCTGCGACGGAGGCGGCAAGACGCATGACTTCGGCGAGATGAAGACCGATGGCCGCGTGACGCTGCGCCAGCGCGACGATGGCCTGCTCATCAACGTGGAGAAATCCACCGCCCCGGTCGTGTTGCGGCTCGCGCAGTGCGTCGACGACTGGCAAGATCGCTACGTGCGGCTCTTCGAGTTGAACGCCATCGGCGCGCCGGTGGGCCAAGTGCCGGCCAAGAAGCAGGGCGACGTGCTGACACTGCGCAAGGACGGCGTCTATCAGCTCCTCTACGGCAAGGCTGGCTCCAAGCCGGACCTGTCGCTCCCGGAAGGAGCCGCCATGCTCACCCCTGCTGAGCCGAAGCAGGGCGATAAGGTGGAGGTGGCCGTGCGCGTGCACAACGCCGGCGCGGCCGCTCGGAACGTGTTGGTCGCTCTGTACCTCGACGCGGTATCGCCTGGCGCGAGCGTGGCGTCCAAACGCGTGACTGCGGCCGGCGCTGTGAGTACGGAGGTGCGCTTCACGGTGGACACGACGAACTACGCGGGAGCGCACACGCTGGTCGCGGTGGTCGATGCCGACGACAGGTTCGAGGAGTTCTGCGAGACGGACAACCGTATCGACGTGCCGTTGAACATCGCACCCGACTGGAGCCGCTGGCCGCAGCACATGGGCCTGACCGTGACGAGCGATACCGCGCTCAACGACTGGCCGGTGTCGGCGAAGGTGAACCTTGCGCCCCGCCTCAACGCTGCGGCGCTCGACGCGGCGTCGGTGCGCGTGGCGGAGGTGCTTGGAGACGGCAACCTACGCGCGTGCGTGTGCCAGTGGGAAGGCGATGCCAAAGGCCGCGGCGAGGTGTGGTGGATTATGCCCGGCAAGACGAAACCCAATGCACCGCGGCGCTTCCGCGTCCTCTTCGCGGCGAGAGGTGTCGGCCAGTTCCCGGCGCGAAAGGGCGGCTGGTGGCGCGCGAAGCAGAACGAAGTCGTAACGCCCACGTACCGCGCTCGCTTCGTCGACGGTGCGATTCGCGGCATGTGGATGCGCTACCCTGGCGCGCCCGCGGACAGCTTCCTCCGCATCATCGCCGCGTCGTCCGCGGCCACGAAGTGGTCGGAGCCGGAAGGCAGGGTCACGCGCTTCGAGGTGCTTCGGGCCGGCCCCGTGCGCGCGGTCGTGCGCGTGGGCAAGGATCTGCCTGCCGGCGTGTACTACGAGAAGACGTATGAGTTTTATCCCCGCCATTTCATCGTGAGCGTCGACGTGAATAAGCCCCTCATCTACAGCCGGGCGTTCTACAATGGCCGGTGCGAATACCTGGACGACAAAGGCCACAAAGCTACGGTAGATGGCGTGGGCGGCGGGGAGGGCGTGACCGGCCGCAATCCCAATCCGCAGTGGTATCAGGTGACAGGCAAGGGCTGGGCGCAGTCGTGCGTCGCGTTGTCCACGTTTGGCAACATCAGCTACTGGGACCCCGGCGCGCAGATCGGGTTCACGCGGGCGACGCGGCTGCCCTGCCGCGTGGGCTATGTCATGCACCCTGGCGCTCCTAGCAATCGGTTTGGAGCGGACGACGCGCGCATGCTCAAAGCGAAGGTGACGGTCGCAGTCGAATGATCCTCACAGCATCTACCGCGGGGGCCAGGTAGCTCATCGTTGGCCGTGGGGAAGTCCGCATCAACCATCCGCAATGGCATATGTCCGCACATAAGTCAAAGCTCGGCCTTTACAGGAGTTTCCCCATGAGATTTGCTGATCCGAGCGGCAGACGCTGCTGGCTTGTAGTAGGGCCATTTATGGCCCGTCAGCAACGCTGAAAAACGGGCGATGAATCGCCCTACTACAAACGCCCCGCGCGTCCCGCACGGCCCCGTGTGCATAACAATCGTTGTAAGAGACCGGTGACGCCATGCTGCGATAGGACGGGTGGAAATTCTGGGGAAACTCGTGCCGGCCTTTAGGGGCTCTCGCCTCGCCACGAGTTGTGGTAGAATGGCCGAGCGGGATCAGACTTTGTGCCTCCCCCTGTAGCTTCGGAAGCGCCATGCGAGTTTATCTGGACAATTGCTGCTTCAACCGACCCTTCGACGACCAGCGGCACTTGCGGATTCGGCTTGAGACGGAGGCCAAACTGAGAATTCAGGAAGTCATCCGAGAAGGCGGCCTCCAACTGGCGTGGTCCTAGGTCCTCGACTTCGAGAACGCGAACAACCCGTTCGTGGACAGACGCGAAGGGACCCGAAGGTGGCGGACGTATGCCGCCGTTGACTCCATTGAGAGCCCAGCCATCAAGGCCGCCGCGGGGGCTTCGCACAGCTCGGGCTGCGGAAGATCGACGCCCTTCACGTTGCGTGCGCCGTGGATGCGGGATGCGCCTACTTCATCACGACTGACGACCAAGTCTTGGGAAAGGCTGAGCGAATCAGCGATATCAAGATCGTTGACCCGATCGAGTTCATCAAGAAGGAGTTGCCATGATCACGGATACTGAACTCCGGCTGCAGGGGATCACGGTGCTGGCACAGGCCCTCGGAAGTGTCGAAGCCGAGAGATTCGTCGCGCTGATCCAACGCGAACCATTCGACTACACGAAGTGGCGACAGGACAAATGGAACGACTTGTCCATCGATGAGATAAGTGAGCGGGCCATGGCGGCACATGACCAAGAGGATGAACAAGGCGCTGCACTCGACGGGCATCCCGCGGCGCTCCATTCCCGCCAGTGAACTCTGCCGTTCGGCCACCTGGTTACGCGCAGCGTTGGCAATGTCATGCACCCTGGCGCTCCTAACAATCGGTTTGGAGCGGACGACGCGCGCATGCTCAAAGCAAAGGTCACGGTTACGGTCGAATGATTCTCACAGCACCCACTGCGCGGGCCTGGTAGTTCATCGTTGATAACACTTCAGCCGATTGCAACAGCCGTTGGCCCCATGAACGTGCGCGAGTTCGATGGACAGCATTTCCGCTTGACGCAACGCTGTTTGGAAGCCCAACGGGCTTCGGGATTGCGCTTCCGTTGGTTGAAGCGTAATCCCGCAAAGGGCGTGATGTCCAAAGCCCGGCGATTGTGGCACTTGGCTGAAATGTTACGGATTCAGATACCCCAACACGCGGCGTTGCACGGAGGCTTTGACAGTATTCCGGTACCGGCTGTTGTACTTGGCTGAAGTGTTACCCTTTCAGAAGTTCGCCGTATCCGCGAAGAATACGCCCAGCAATTCAAAGGCGACGTGCGGGCGATGATGGAGGATTTGCGTCGGCGGCATGCTGAATCGGGGCGGCAATCCGTATTGCGTGAACCGAAGGTCCGCCACAAGCGACTCGTGTTGCCAACGCAAGAGGTGGGATGACAAGGCCGATCCGCCGAACACCCTCAACCATTCCCACCCAGGTCGAGCCGCATCTGGTAGTAGTCCTGTCCGTCGCCGCCGGTGTGCTCGCCCACGACCTGGAAGCCGAAGCCTTCGTAGAGCCGCCGCGCGCGGGCGTTGGTCTTGACGAAGATCAGGTCGATGCCGCGCTTGCCCCGACGCTTGGCCTCGGCCACGAGATAGTGCATCAGTCGCTTCCCGTGGCCCTGCCCGGTGTACGCGTCGTCGATGCCGATGCCCAGGTGCGCGTCCGGCTTGTCGTCGGTCAGACCCTGGAGAAACGCCCAGCCCACGATGCGCCCGCGGTCGTCGAGTACGACGTCGTAGCGCAGCCCGGCGGCCGCGTCGTGGACACAGAGTTCGCAGTCGTCGACCGACGCGTGCCAGCCCATGGGGCAGAAGAACGTGCGCACGTCTGCGGACAGGCCGTTGTAGAACCGCTGAAGCGCCGGCGCGTCGTTGCCGTGCAAGAGGCGGATCGTCGGGTTCGACGCCTGGGCGGTGCGGGGATCAGCAAGTTCATGCAGCATGCCGACCGCGGCGTCGACCATGCGCTCGCCCGTGCCCTTAGGCACGAAGCTGTGTAGGCCGGTCCACACCTGGTACCCGCCCAGGTCGAAGCCCTCCTCGTCGGGGATGTAGCCGGCATAGCCGTTGGCCAGCCCGACAACGAAGGTGTGCCGGAACGGCGAGCGCCGGCGGATGGCCAGGCCAAGCGATGCAAACAGCTCCCCCGGCACGCCCACGAGCGCGACTTCGCCAAGCCGGAGGACTTGCAGCCACGTGCGGCGCTCTTGGCCCTGTTGCGGACGCAGAACTTCGCGCTGCCTGCGGAAGACGTCGATGTAAGCCCCTGCCTGCTCCGGCTTCATGTAGTGCCGGCAGTAGTAGGCGACGGCTTCGTCCTCCGCGGCTTCGTCGAAGTGGCGCACCTCGTAGACGAACTCGCGCTTGAGCGCCTGCACAGGCCCGGCGAGCCCCTGGCCGGGCCCATCGAGCGCGGCTTCGACCGCCGCGCGGAGTCGCTGCACGGCCTCCA
>JAJRTI010000142.1 GCA_024278415.1 Planctomycetota bacterium
GATCTTCACGACGACCGGCGGCGCCGCGTCCATGTCCACCAGCCGCGCGCCCGTCGCGTCCGCGATGCAGTCGAGCCCGATGGCCTTGAACGCGTCCAGCGCGTTCACGCCCAGTATGGGGCTCTCGGCGATGAGCACATCCTTGGCCCCCGCGTTTGCAAAGAAATCCGCGGCTGCAGCAACCACCGCGGGGCTGGTCACGGCCCCCGAGCCTGCCGGCACCGCGCGCCCGGCATTGGGCTTGAGCAACACCGTCTTGCCGGCGCACGCCGGCAGCGCCAGCGCGGCCAGCGCCTCCGCCGCGGCTTGATACGCGTCGCGGTGCTTGCGCACGGCGACGAGGCTTCTCTTATCGGTCTTGCCGAAAGCCGGCTTCTCCTTCTTGTTGCCACGTAAGCTCAGAGCTGAATGATCTCCCGCATGCGCTTCGCGGTATCGCGATGGTCATCGGGCGTGCCGCCAACTTCGCTCACCACGCAACCGTCGAACCCGATCTTGCGGAACGACGCCATGACCGCGGCCCAGTTCACGTCGCCCTCCATGAGCTTGCAGAAGCGATGCTCTTTGCGATTGAAATCCTTGAAGTGGACCTTCTTCACGCGCGGACCCAGCACCTCGATCCAGTGCTGCGGATACCCGTAGAGCACCATGTTGCCCACGTCGAGATACGTGCCGATGAAATCGCTGCCGACCGCGTCCACGAAGTCCCGCATCTCCATGGGCGAAAGCAGGAACTTGTTCCACACGTTCTCCACGCCGACTGCGACCTTGTGGTGCTCGGCCACGGGCGCCATCTTCTTCAACGACGCCAACGCATTCGCGTAGGCCTCGTCGTAGCGATTGTTCTCAGCGAGCGCGCCAGGGTGGAGCAAGATTCCGTCCACTCCAAGAAGATCCGCAATCGCGACACCTCGGGCGATGTTGTCGCACATCTTCCGTCGTTCGGCTTCGTCGGGGCTCAGGATCGAGCCGCGGTCTTCCCCCCAGGCGATGATGCTGGCGATCTCGACGCCTGCGTCGTCGCACATCTTGCGCACGTTGCGGATGTCGGCCTCGCTGCCGTGCATGTCCGGATCGCCGCCAGGCCCGAACTTGAGTTCGATCGCTTCGTAGCCCGCGTCCTGACAAAACTCGAGGCATTCCTTCAGGCTCAGGCCCCCCAGGCAGAGTTGCGTAATGCCGATTTTCATGGTGGCGATCTCCGTGCAAGTGTAGGAGGGCAAGCGCTTCCGTCGAGGGCACGTAAAGGTACTCGCGTGTCGGAGGCTTGTCAAGGCTGCCACCGCGGAACCTCTTCCATGAATGGCGCCACAGTTGGTGGTGAGGGCTATGGTTGGCCGATTCAGCGCCCTGCACGTGTTCAGCGTGCGCATGACAAGAAGCACGCGCCAGCGTGCGGGCGCGGCGTACCGTGTACGCTAAACACGTACGAGGCCTTCCGCGCCTGCGCCTGTAGTGCTCACGTCAGTGAGCCTCTACCGGCGTGAATGCAGAGCAGAGTGCTCACTGATCCGCCGTACGGCGGGCACGACAGGCATGCGTGGGGAAACCGCGCCGGCCGCGCACCTTGACGCTCCATCGCGATTCATGTATGCTCTTTCGCTCGAAACTCGCCGGCCTGTGCGCAACACGTATGGGCTCGAACGGCGCGATTGCGCAAGCCTCTTGCGCATGGACAACCTGCCCCTCTCGGTGCTCAGACGGTGCGAAAGAAAGGAAGGCACAGTGTCTGAACTCAATACCCCCAAACTCGACGAGCTGGAGTCGGGGCCATGGCCAAGCTTCGTGACGCACATGAAACGTGCCGCGGCGAAGAACGAAATGGCCGCCGACCTCTGCCGCCAGTTGGAAAAATCATACGAAGACAACATCGGCCACTGGAAACACGGTGGTATCGTTGGCGTGACAGGATACGGCGGCGGAGTGATCGGGCGCTACTCGGACATGCCCGAAGAATTCCCCGGCGTGAGGGAGTTCCACACATTCCGCGTCAACCAGCCCAGCGGTTGGTTCTACAAGACCGACGCGCTACGCAAGCTGTGCGACGTGTGGGACAAGCACGGCAGCGGCCTGACCAACTTCCACGGCTCGACCGGCGACATCATCTTGCTCGGCGCGCCGACCGATGCCCTTCAGCCTTGCTTCAACGACCTGTCGGACATGGGGTTCGACCTGGGCGGCTCGGGCTCGGACCTGCGCACGCCAAGCTGCTGCGTCGGCCCCGGCCGATGCGAGTGGGCGTGCGTCGATACGCTGGACTTGTGCAACGACCTGACCCACTCGTTCCAAGACGAATTGCACCGGCCCATGTGGCCCTACAAGTTCAAGATCAAGATCTCCGGCTGCGCCAACGACTGTGTGGCCGCCATCGCCCGGGCCGACATGAGCATCATCGGCACGTGGCGCGACACGATCCAAGTGAACGCAGACGAGGTCAAGGCGTACGCCGCGGCCGGCTTGGATATCCAGGGCGAGGTCTGCGACCTCTGCCCGACCAAGTGCATCCAGTACTGCGGCGAGTCGCAAGAACTCACCATCGCGAATGAAGACTGCACCCGCTGCATGCACTGCATCAACGTGATGCCCAAGGCGCTGCGCCCCGGCAAGGAAAAGGGCGCGACGATCCTGATCGGCGCCAAGGCCCCCATCGTCAAGGGCGCGATCCTCTCGTGGGTGCTCGTGCCGTTCATGAAACTCGAGCCGCCCTACCAAGAGTTGAAGGACATGCTCGAGAAGATGTGGGATTGGTGGGACGAGAACGCCAAGATGCGCGAACGCATCGGCGAACTCATCCTGCGCATGGGCCTGCGCACGTTCCTCCGCGAGATGGAGATGGACCCCGTGCCGCAAATGGTCAAGGAACCGCGCTCGAACCCGTACTTCTTCTGGTGGCCGGAGGAAGTCGCTGAAGCGAGGGAAGACCAGAGAAAGGAGGCCAACTGACATGGCTAAAACCGATATCGGCCCCCCTGATTTCCGGCAGTTCCTGCCCCCCGTCATCAAGAAGAACTACGGCCAGTGGCTGTACCACGAGATCCTCAAGCCCGGCGTGTTGATGCACGTGGCGGAGAGCGGCGACAAGCTCTACTCCGTCCGCGTCGGATCGGGCCGCCTGGTGTGCACGGATTACATCCGCGACGTGTGCGACATCGCAGACAAGTACTGCGACGGCTACGTCCGCTTCACGAGCCGCCACAACCTGGAGTTCCTCGTGAGCGACGAAGCCAAGCTTGGCCCCCTCCAAGAGGAGCTGGCTGCGCGTGACGACATGCCCGTGGGCGGCACCGGCCACGGCATCACCAGCATCATCCACACGCAAGGCTGGATCCACTGCCACACCCCGGCCACCGACGCGTCGGGCCCGGTCAAGGCCGTGATGGACGCCGTGTTCGAGCACTTCATCAGCATGGACTTGCCGGCCCACGTGCGCATCTCGCTGGCTTGCTGCCTGAACATGTGCGGCGCGGTCCACTGCTCGGACATCGCCATCCTCGGCATCCACCGCCTCCCGCCAAACGTGGACAACGAGCGCGTGCCGAAGATTTGCGAAATCCCCAACACCGTCGCCGCGTGCCCCACGTTCGCCATCCGCGGCAGCACCAAGGAGAAGAAGGTCACCGTCGACGAGGAGCGCTGCATGTATTGCGGCAACTGCTACACCATGTGCCCCGCCATGCCCCTGGCGCACCCCACGGGCGACGGCATCAGCATCTGGGTCGGCGGCAAGGTGTCCAACGCGCGCAGCGCGCCCATGTTCTCCAAGTTGGCCATCCCCTTCCTGCCCAACACCCCCCCGCGGTGGCCGGAGACGGTCGACGCGATCGTGAACATTGTCAATGTGTACGCCGGCGATGCGCGCAAGCACGAGCGCGTCGGCGAGTGGATCAACCGCATCGGTTGGGAGCGCTTCTTCGAGAAGACCGGCATCCCGTTCACCGACAAGCACATCGACGACTTCACCCACGCGCAGACCACTTACCGGTCCACGCCGCAGTTCAAGTTCACGAGCTAGGCCCCCCCATTGCGCACGCCGCGTCGCGGCGTGCGCAATGTCTTCCCCCCCTCACGCTTTACCCAACGGTGGCCCCATGAGCGAAGAGATCAAAGCCAAGATCATGGAAGCTGTGACCAGCGCCAAGAAGAAGCAGAAACCCGGCGACCTTGCGAAGAAGATTTCCGCTGAAATGGGCGTTGGCAAGTCGGACGTGAAGAAGGCCATCAAGGAGCTAGTCGGCGAAGACAAACTCGTCTTCACCTACTACGGCTCCAGCTACATCGAGTTGCCCGGAGCGGGCGGCCCCGCGGAAGAATAGCCCCCGCCACCAACGCACCAACTCCAAGCACGGGCAGCCTGCTCGTCGCGCGCGGCTTGTCCCCGCGCGGCAAGCAGGCTGCCCGCGCCACGTTCTGGGTCCACCCAACGCCATGTCCGCCATCGCTGCCCCACGCCTGGTCGTAGCCGCCCTACGCGGCGGATCCGGCAAGACCGTGCTCACGCTTGGCCTCATCGCCGCGTGGCGCCGGCGCGGGCACAAGGTCCTGGCGTTCAAGAAGGGCCCGGACTACATCGACGCGGCATGGCACACCCGCGCAGCGGGATGCCCGTGCCGCAACCTGGACACCTTCATGATGGGCCGGGACACGGCCGCAGCCTCCTTCTGGACGCACGCGCGCCCGGACGCGATCGCTGTCGTCGAGGGCAATCGGGGCCTCTTTGACGGTGCAGACGTGCAGGGCACACATAGCACGGCCGAACTGGCCAAACTCCTGCGCGCGCCAGTGGTCATCGTCGTGGACTGCTACAAAGCGACCCGCACGATTGCGGCGTCGGTCCTCGGGTGCCAGAAGCTCGACCCTGAACTCGACATCGCGGGCGTGGTGCTGAATCGTGTCGCGGGCAAGCGGCACGAAAGCGTGATCCGCGGGGCCATCGCGTCCGCCTGTGGGCTGCCGGTGTTCGGCGCGATTCCGAAAGACTCGGTGCTCGATCTTCCTGAGCGCCATCTCGGCTTGCTTCCGCCGCAAGAGCATGACTTCGTCGAACGCGTCGTAGGGCAAGCGGCCGCATTGGCAGAGGCGCACCTCGACTTGGACGCGCTCTTGGCCTCGGGTCGCGCCGCGCCCGCAGCCGACTCCTCACAGACGCCCCCGCTGGAAACGCTCGCCATACGATCCGCTCCCACCGTTCGGATAGCGGTCATGAGGGACAGCGCGTTTCAGTTCTACTATCCGGAAAACTTGGAGGCGCTCCAGCGTGAAGGCGCGGAGATCGTCGAAGTGAGCGCGCTCCATGACGACGCGCTGCCGAATGTCGACGGCCTCTACATCGGCGGCGGCTTCCCAGAGACCCACGCGGCGCAACTGGCGGCAAACCGCTCGTTTGCCGACTCCGTCTGCGCAGCCATTGAGGCCGGCCTGCCGGTCATGGCCGAATGCGCGGGGCTCATGTATCTCGGCGAGAGCATCACCTGGCAGGGCCAAACGCATCGCATGGCCGGCGCGCTGCCCCTGCGCTTCGACATGGCCACGCGGCCCCACGGCCACGGGTACACGGTCATCCGCGCGGACGCGGACAATCCCTTCTTCCCTGTGGGCGCGGTGCTCCGTGGCCATGAGTTCCACTACTCGCTCCCGCAGCAGCCGCTCGGCGGCCGCGTGCGCACCGCGTTCCACGTCGAGCGCGGCCACGGTCTCGACGGCGCCCGGGACGGCGTCGTGCATCGCAACGTCTTGGCCACGTACTCGCACATCCACGCGCTGAGTGTGGCCAACTGGGCAACTGCGTTCCTCACGGCCACCTCCAAGCGTTAGCGAAGCTTCGCCTCGCACCGGCCCAGGACTGCCGGGCGCGTCAATCGAAAAGTCTCATCCACGCCATCTCTTGTCATGGTGGTCTTCCCTCATGACCCACAAACAACGCGCCCTGGCCGCGATGCGCGGCGAATCGGTTGACCGCATGCCGTTCGTGGCGCGGATGGAGCTGTGGTTCAACCACCACAACGCGCTGGGCACGCTGCCGGAGGAATGCCGCGGGAAGTCGCTGTGGGATCTACAGCGGGAGCTGGATATCGGCATCTTCGGCTTCGGCGCTTGGGGCATGTCGTTCTACAAGCTCGAACAGCGCCGGGTGGAGGTGAAGAAGTGGAGCGAGGGCCGGGCGAATCTGGTCGAGTACGTGACGCCCTACGGCACGCTCCGCACGCGGCACGTGCTCGCGGAGGAGCTGGAGGCCGCGGACGTGCAGGGCATGCAGATGGAGTATCCGTTCAAGGGCCCTGGCGATTACGACGCGCTGCTGTTTATGCTGGAGGATATGCAAGTCGTCGACAACTTCGACGCCTACGGCGCGTTCGTCGATGAGATTGGAGAGGACGGCGTGGCGCTGCCCTTCTCCAACTACCTTCCCATGCACCAGGTCGCGCACCGATACATGGGGTTCGAGACGTTCTACTACGAGTTGCACGACCGGCCCGCGCAGGTCGAGCGCGTGCACGAGGTACTGCTTCAGCAATACCGCCAGATCATGACGCTCGCGTGCGAGTGCCCTGCTGACGCCATCGAGGTGGGCGGCAACTACGACGAGGCGATGACGCCGCAACCCATCTTCGAGCACTACTTCACGCCGCTCTACCGGGAGATCGCGGATCAGTTCCGCAAGGCCGGCAAGATCCTCGTGGTCCACGGCGACGGCGAGATGAAGCAATTGCTCACATGCCTGCGAGATGCAGGCGTCCAAGTCGTCGAGGCGCTCACGCCTTCGCCCATGACCACCATCGACGTGCGCGAGGTGCGGGAGTTGTGGCGGGACAAGGTCGCGGTCTGGGGAGGCGTGCCGGCAATCGTGATGACGGACACGTTCAGCCACGACGAGTTCGAGGCGTTCATGGCGGATCTATTCGACGCGGTCGCGCCGGGGGATCGCTTCATCCTGGGCCTCGGCGACAACGTGCCGACGGACGGCAAGTTCGAGCGCATCGTGCGCCTCGCGGAGATGGCGGCGGAGCAGAGGTGGTGACCACGGGCCACTGAGAACTCGATCGGCGGCAAGCACATGGTGTCAAGCGGAAACCAGGCAATGAGTTTCCCCGAGCACCACAGACGACACGTCCTGCTCATGCGTGCGGCAACACGTAGGCGGCTGATAGTAGGGCGATTCATCGCCCGTCGCCCGCGGCGCAGAAACGGGCGATGAATCGCCCTACTACGAGCGACGCCGCTCGCCTATTGCGACCCTATACACATGGCAAGCGTGAGAACTCGCCGACCACACCCGCCTTCGGATGAGAACGTTGCACACTCTGGGAAAACTCATGGAGGCCACGACACAGCTTGAACACGCCGGCGCGGTGCAGTACAATCACGCCATGCGCCAATCGCTTCAACATCACGCCATTCTGCGGTTTGCCCCCCTCCTCTTTGCGGCAGCCCTTCCGTCGTGCAGGACGACGCCCGTGTCTTCCCCCGGGCCTGCGCCGCGCGTGATGCCGGAGCAATTCGATGCGGCTGAGTCTCAGTTCCTCATGGGCGACTATGCGGAGGCTGAGAAGCTTTTCGGAGCCCTCGTGGACGCGCTTCCCGACGGGGAGGCCAAGGCTCGCGCAAGGTACTGGCGCGGCGTGTGCCGGCTCAAACAGGACATGCCGCGCGTGGCGCGCCGCGATTTTGCCGATTGCTTGAGCGCGTCGCAGGATGAGGAGTTGCTCTCGCTCGCGAAGGAGGGCATGGCCGACTGCGAGCGAAAGCTGGGCCGCATGGCCGAAGCCGCGAAGCTGTACGACTCGCTCGCGTCCTCACTGCCGTCCAGCCCTCGAAAGGCGAGCCTCCTCCAACGCCGAGACGCGTGCAAGGCCGGCGGCCGGCCGCGGCCGACTGCCGGCGCTCAGGGGGCCTTCGTCGTGCAACTCGGCGTGTTCTCGGAGCGTAAGCGCGCGGACGCCCTGGCCTCGTCGGTGCGCAGCAAGGGCTACACGTGCAGCGTGGAGCGGCGCCGCATCGCGGGGCGGCTGCTCTATCGCGTGCGTTCCGGCCCGTTCCGAACAGAGGCGGAGGCCAAACGCCGCGTGGACGCGATGAAGCGCGCGGGATTCGAGGCCATCGTTGTCCCATGACCCACTGCCCATGGATGCGAGCCGCGGCCACGTCTTGCCTGCATGCCTCGCGGTCGCGGTGGCCGTGCTCGCGCTGGGACACGTGGTGTGCAACGACTTCACTTGGGACGACGCGCAGTACGCGCTGCACAACCCTGCGATACGCTCGCTAGGCAATGTGCCGCGGTTCTTCGGCTTGGGCTACTGGGCGCGTGAGGGCAAGACCTCGCTACGGTCCTATCGGCCTCTACGCGAGACGTCCCTCGCGGTCGACCATGCGCTCTGGGGTGCGCTGCCAGCGGGCTACCACCTGACGTCTCTGCTGAGCCATGCGCTTCTCGTGCTCTGCGTGTACGCCTTCGCCGTACGCATCGTGCGCAGCCGGACCGGTGCGCTTTTCGCGGCCCTCCTCTTCGCGGTGCACCCCTCCCGCGTCGAGGTGCTTGCCACGGTGGAGAACCGCGCGGAGATCTTCGCGGCCGGCTTTGTCATCATGGCTTTTCTCTGCTGGTGGGCCGCGTCGGAGCGAAGCGGCGCAGGCAAGTCCGTAGCTTTGGGCGCTGCGGCCTTAGCATTCATGCTCGCGCTCATGTCCAAGACGATCGCGGTCGCGTTGCCCATCGCGATGGCCGCGGCGCTTCTCATGCTTCCCCGGCGCGCAGACCGGGGCGCGGCCCTCGCGGCTCTCTGCGCACTCGCGGCCATTGGAGCGGCCTTCGTCGCGGCCACGATGGCGTTAGTCACGCCGGAGCCGGCCACGGCCAATCCGCTCGCCGAACTATCCGCAGCTTGGTCGCCGGCGCTTGTTGTCAAGACCTTGGCCTGGTATGTGAAGATGGCGCTGGCGCCGGTCCACATGATTGCGGACGCGCGGCTCGCCGCGCCCTCCGCGCCACTGGCGAAATGGTACGCGCTCGCGGCCCTGCTTGTGGCGGCGATTGCGCTGTGGCTTGGCCTCGCTCGGCTCCGGCGAGGCGCCGCCAGTTTCGGCCTGGCGTGGTCGCTCGCGTTCCTCCTGCCGGTGCTGAACTTTCCGCTCATCGCCGGCCGCCCTCTGGCCGAGCAGCGGCTCTATCTTCCGCTCGCGGGTCTTGGGCTTTGCGCCGCGGCCCTCCTTCGGACCCGCGCCCGGCGCTCGCTGGCGCTGTTGGGGCTCTTGGCGTTTGCGGCCCTTGCGTGCGGCCGCACCTTTGTTTGGCGAGACAACATGCCGCTCTGGGTTCAGACCGTTCGCGTCGCACCGGGCAACTCTCGCGCACGGCACAACTTGGGCATGCAGTACATCAAGCACCGTCTCTACGCCCAGGCCGTGGCACAGCTTCGCATCGCCAGCGAAGAGGATCCCGGCGCCATCGACACGATCCGCGCGCTTGCCCAGGCGCATCGTCTCAACGGCCGGCCTGGCCTGGCGTACCAGATCCTCGCGCGCGCGGCCGCCGCGCATCCGGATCAGGTGGACCTGCGCCTCGACATGGCCGACATCGACGTGGCCCGGGGCCACTGGGACGATGCCAAGCGCATCTGCCGCGAGGCGACGCAGATCCCTTCCGGCCGCGCGCACGCGTATGAGCGCCTGGCCGCGGTGCACGTGAAGCTCCGAGACCTCGAGGGTGCCGAACGGGTGCTGAAGCATGGAATCCAGGCAGCTCCGACGGCCGCCAACCTTTGGCTTCGGCTGAGCGACGTGTACCTCGGCATGCGGCGGCCCGGGGACGCTCTCGATTCCGCACGACGGGCGGCGGCGCTGGCCCCTCGGAGCAGCGCCGCACACATCCGCATGGCGGCCGCGTGCATGGGCCTTGGCCGCCCCAAGGAGGCCGAGGCCTCGCTCAGCCGCGCGCTCCAACTCGATCCGGAAAACGCCCAGGCGCGGCGCATGCTCGGCTTGCTCGGCCGACGCGGAGGTGGGCAGTGAAACGCCGCTTCCTCATCTTGCTGCCCCTTGCGCTCGCGGCGCTTCCGTTCGTGCACAGCCTCGCCGGCTTCGACCTCGTGTGGGAAGATCCCAGCTACATCATCAAGAACAAGGCCATCCACTCGCTCCGAAACATCCCGCGCTTCTTCGGCTTGCGCTACTGGAATGAGGCCCTCCCCACGCCGACGCGATCGTATCGCCCCTTGCGCGAAGTCGTGTTGGCCGCGGACTACGCCCTGTGGGGCCGGCGCGTGGCGGGCTACCGCCTCACGTCGATCCTCCTCCACATGCTCGCTACGGCATGCGCGTATCTCTTCTTGCGCGCATGGCTGGGCAGGGGCGGCCTGGCGCCGGCCCTCCTCGGGGCTTGCGTCTTCGCGTTGCACCCATCCCGCGTCGAGACGGTCGTGTACGTGAAGAACAAGGCGGAGATCATGGCGGCGATCTTCGTGTTGCTTGCCGCGCGCAGTTGGCTACTTCCGGCCCGCTCTGGCCGGCCAGGGCTCCAGCAGGCCGCGGCGCTGGGGTTGCTCGTGCTCGCGCTGCTGTCGAAGGCCACGGCGATTGCGCTGCCCTTTGCGCTGCTCGCTGCGGCCTTCTGCCGCCGTGACCCCACTCAGCGACGCCGCGACTGGGTGAGCTTGGCGCCCATGTTCCTCGCGGCCGCGATCTGTGTGTACGCGAACGCTCGGTTCATCGACAAACCCGTTTTCAAACCCGGCGAACTTGGCCGGCTGGGCCTCGAATGGCGCCCCGCGCTGGTGGCCAAGACGTGGCACAGCTACCTCAGCATGGCGCTCCTGCCCGTGCGCCTCCGCGCGGACCGGCATCTTCCTCCTCCCGCCGGATCACCGTGGCAGGGGGCCGCGATCTTGTGCCTCTGGATCGCGGCGGGCCTCGTGTTGGCGTGGCGGGGGCCGCGGTCGGCTCCCACCGTCACGCTGGGCATCGCGTGGTTCGTGGCGTTCCTTGGGCCGGTGCTCAACATTCTGTTGATCGAGGGCCGGCCCTTGGCGGAACAGCGCCTCTACCTGCCCTTGGCCGGCTTGGCGCTCTGCGCCGCGGCCGCCGCGCGCCGGCGTAGCGCCAGACGTCTCATCCCTGTCGCGCTGCTCGCATTCGCGGCGCTGTCGTGCCAGCGCGTGTTTGCGTGGCAGGACAGCCGTTCCCTCTGGTTCGACAACGTGCTGAAGGCGCCCGGCAAGACCAAGAGCCGGAACAATCTGGGCCGCTACTATGGCCAGTCCAAACGCTACACGCTGGCAGCCGCCCAATTCCGGAAGGCGCTCGCGATCAACCCGCGGTTCGGCGACGCGCTCTACAACATGGCCGCGGTTTGCCAGAAACGCGGCGACCTCACCCAGGCCGTTGTGTGGTACAGCCGGCTCCTCACGCTCGACCCCAGCCGCGACGATGCGTGGCTGCAGGTGGGCGGCATCTTCTGGCGCAAGAAGGAATACGAACTCGCCGAGAAGGCGTTTCGTTCGCTCCTGGAGCGCAAGCCGCACCATGCCATGGCGCTTCGCGACCTCGCCGGCGTGTATCGCGCGCAGGGGCGATACGGCATGGCCGAAGGCACGGTGCGCAAGGCGCTCGCGCTGGAGCCGCGCAGCACGGAGCTGCACGTGGTGCTCGGCGAGACGCTCGACCTGCTCGGGCGCCACGACGAGGCCACCGCGTGGTACCGCCGGGCCATCGAACTCGACGACCCCGACCGCTCCGTGTACGTGAGAATGGGCAAGGTGCTCTACACCAACCACCGCTACGATGCGGCAAAACTGGCCTGGCGCAAGCTGCTCGACCGCAACCCGCAGGACTGGGAGGCCCACCTGGGGCTTGGGCTCATCGCCATGAAGCAACGCGACCGCGCCGCGTTCGACGCGTCCGTGAAGCGTCTGCAAGCCCTTCGCCCGCGAGTCGCCCGCCAGCTTGCCGAAACATGGGAGGCCCAGCCATGAAGCGCTTAGGCCTTGGCCTGGTCGTGTGGGTTGTGACGCTCTCGCTCTACCTGCACACGCGCACGTTCGGCTTCGTGTGGGACGACCGCGCGCTTATTCTGGAGAGCCCCGTGCTCACGGGCGAGACTCCGGCGTGGGCCGTGTTCACTCCCGGCTTCTGGCGCCATCAAGACCTCTCCCAGGGCGATGCGTATCGGCCGCTGGTGAAGCTCAGCTATCTGGTGAGCCGCTGGGTCTCGCCAGGCCCGGCGTCTTTCCATTGCCACAATGCGCTGCTCCATTCAACGAACGCGCTGCTGCTGTATGGCTTCCTGCTTGCGCTCGGCGCGGGCGCGGGGCCGGCCGCGCTCGTGGCCTTGTTCGCGGCGTGCCATCCCATCCAGAGCGAGAGCGTGGCGTGGGTGAAAAACCGGGCGGAGTTGCTCGCGGCATGTGCAGGGCTCGTCGCGCTGCTCGCCTTGGCGTACGCGCGGCGGGGCCGCGCGGCCGGCGTAGCGGGCGGGATCGTCTCCGTGGTCGCGTTCGCCGCGGCTCTGCTCTGCAAGACGACCGCGATCGTCTACCTGCCGTTGCTCTGCCTCGCGGCGTGGCAGTTCGGCCGCGGCAAGCGTTGGGGGTACGTGGCCGGAGCGTATGCGCTTGTCGCGGCGGGGTATCTCCTCCTGCGCAACGGGCTCGGCGGAGCATCCTCATCGGCCAGCGCATTGGCCGTGCTGGCGCGGCTCACGCCCTACCTCAGGCTATTCTTCTGGCCGGTGGGCCTGTCGGCCCACCATCCATTCCAGCCCACCGCGTTGTTAGCTGTCGCCGCGGTGGGCGGCATCGCTGGGCTCGCGCTCGTCGCGGGCCGCAGCCGCTGGCGATGGAGTGCGCTGATAGCCGCGGCAGTCCTCCTTGCGCCGGCGTTGTTGGGCGGGCTCGCACTGCGCCCCATAGCAGAGCAACGCGCGTACGCGGCGGCATGGGCCGGCGCGGCCGTCCTTCTGCCCGCACTCGCGCGCTCCCTGCGCGTGCGCTGGCTTCTTGCGCTTGCCATCATCGTCATGGCCTCCCTCACCATCCACCGCGCCTTCGCCTGGCGCAGCGACGCCACGCTCTGGCGCGACACGATCCGCCAGAGCGGCCTGGCCCCGCGCGCATTGACCAACCTCGGCCTCACGTGGAAGCAACAGGGCCGCCTGCGCCCGGCGCTGTGGGCGTTCGGCCAAGCGTCGAAGTTGGATCCGCATGACGTGAACCCCTTGTACAACGCCGGGCCATGCTGGCTGGCGCTGCGGGACTGGGACAAGGCCGCGGCCGCGTTCGGCCGCGTCGTCGCGTTGGAGCCGGACAAGCCTCACGCGGCAGCATGGGCCGGGCTGGCTTTTGCGCAGGCACACCGGGGCAACCTTCCGCGCGCGGAAAAGGCGATTCAGCGGGCCAAAGCCGCGGCGTTCGGCAAGACACCCCAACAGCGACTCCTCCTGCACGAGGTGCAGCGCATCATCGATGAGAAACGCCGGGGCCGTTGACCGCCCCCCCTACCAGCCCCGCTTCAGCAATTCTTCGATGCCGCCGCCTTGGGGCCCATCCTTTTGCCGGTGGCAGTGGCAGATGGCGAGCGCGAGCGCGTCCGCGGCGTCGGCCGGCGACGGCGGCTAGGCCAGGCCGAGGATGACCTTCACCATCTCCTGCACTTGCGTCTTGTGCGCGGCCCCATTGCCGACCACGGCCTTCTTCACCACCGTGGGCGCGTACTCGGCGACTTGCACGCCGGACTGA